>DATMWF010000221.1:0-3620 GCA_035562675.1 Arenimonas sp.
CAGGCCATCATCCACAACCATCCGGAAGTGCACCTGATCGTGCTGCTGATCGACGAACGGCCGGAGGAAGTCACCGAAATGCAGCGCACCGTGCGCGGCGAAGTGATCTCCTCGACCTTCGACGAACCCGCGGCGCGCCACGTGCAGGTCGCCGAGATGGTGATCGAGCGCGCCAAGCGCCTGGTCGAACACAAACGCGATGTGGTGATCATGCTCGATTCGATCACCCGCCTGGCGCGCGCCTACAACATGGTGGTGCCGAGCTCCGGCAAGGTACTGTCCGGCGGCGTCGACGCCAATGCGCTGCACCGTCCGAAACGCTTCTTCGGCGCCGCGCGCAACGTCGAGGAAGGCGGCTCGCTGACCATCATCGCCACCGCGCTGGTCGACACCGGCTCGAAGATGGACGAGGTGATCTACGAGGAGTTCAAGGGCACCGGCAACTCGGAAGTGCATCTGGACCGCCGCATCGCCGAAAAACGCGTGTTCCCGGCCATCAACATCAACCGCTCCGGCACCCGCCGCGAGGACCTGCTGATCGATCCGGACATGCTGCAGAAGATCTGGATCCTGCGCAAGCTGCTGCATCCGATGGACGAAATGGCCGCGATGGAATTCATGCTCGACAAGATGAAGACCACCAAATCCAACGACGAATTCTTCAGCGCGATGAAGCGCGGCTAACCCTCAATACACAAGAGCGACCATGATCGATAACACCACCCCGCAATTGAACCCTTTGCAGAAACTGATCTTCAGCTCGCGCTGGCTGCAGCTGCCCCTGTACCTCGGCCTGATCGTGGCGCAGGGCGTGTATGTGGTGCTGTTCATGAAGGAGCTCTGGCATTTGATTTCACATGCCACGTCGCTCAACGAACAGCTGATCATGCTGGCGGTGCTCGGCCTGATCGATGTGGTGATGATTTCAAACCTGCTGGTGATGGTCATCGTCGGCGGCTATGAAACCTTCGTGTCGCGCCTGAACCTGCAGCGCCATCCCGACCAGCCGGAGTGGCTGAGCCATGTCAACGCCAGCGTGCTGAAAGTCAAGCTGGCCATGGCCATCATCGGCATCAGCTCGATCCACCTGCTGAAGACCTTCATCGACATCGGAACGCTGGGCAGCGAAGCCTCGCGCTATACCGAAGCCGGGGTGATGTGGCAGACCATCATCCACACCATCTTCATCCTATCCGCCATCGGCATCGCCTACACCGACAAACTGATGGGCGCGACGGCGGCCAAGAAGCACTGAAGGCCGACGCTCCCGTCAAACAGACGACCCCGCTCCGGCGGGGTTTTTCATGCGCCCCAAACTAAACGCCACTTAACCGAAGCGCCGGTGCCCCTTTGCATTCGGCTGCAAGCACTGCGTACTCTTAGGACGATACCCCCAACCCGAGTGCGCCCATGAAAGCCTGCCCATTGCTTATAGCCGCCGCCCTGCTGTTCGCGGGTGCCGCGAACGCCGCACCGGACACCGGACACCTGCAGCCCTTCGCCAGCGAAAAGGCATTCCAGAGCCATCTGGCTAAACTCAAAGCCAAAGAAGCCGAGGCTCGGCGCAAAGCACAAGGTAAAAATGTTGACTATGCCTACGATACGCCGATGCCAACAGCCATGCCCGCACCACCAGCGGCAGCCGCGAGTGAAGGGAAAACGCTAGAAAAGGTGGAAGTGACCGGCTCGCGGATATCGCAGGCCGATGCGGGAAGCGACGCCATCACCAACGTGCAGACCCAGGGCGTCGACGAAGGCGGGATCGTCAAGAAGCTCGGCGACTACCTGATCGTGCTGCGCCGCGGCCGGATCTTCAGCATCGAGGCCGGCGCCGACCAGTTGCGTCCGGTGTCATCGATAAACGCCTACGGCCCGGGCATTTCGCCGCAGGGCGCCTGGTACGATGAAATGCTGATCAGCGGCCGCACCATCGTGGTCATCGGCTACAGCTACGCGCGCGGCGGTACCGAGGTCGGCCTGTTCCACATCGACGACTCCGGCAGGCTGAGCTACCGCAATACCTACCACCTGCGCAGCAACGACTATTATTCATCGCGCAACTACGCCAGCCGGCTGATCGGCAGGCAGCTGATTTTCTATTCCCCGATGTCAGTCAACCTTTACGGCGACAGCGCCGACAGCCTGCCGGCGGTGCGGCCTTGGCAGGAACGGCCGGGGGCGTTCAAGCGCATCCTGCCGGCCACAGAAATATACCAGACCGGCCTTGCCGGCAGCGCCTACGACCTGACCCTGCACAGCGTGACCACCTGCGATATCACCACGCAGTCCACGCTCGACTGCCGGGCCAAAGCCGTGCTCGGCCCGAGCAGCCGCGTGTTCTACGTGGCCGCCGAGGCGGTCTATGTCTGGATCGGTGGCAGCGGCCTGTATGGCCGGGCGCGCAAGCCGAATGAATCCATGCTGCTGCGCATGCCGCTCGGCAGCGGTGCACCGCAGGCGCTGCGCGTTTCGGGCAACCCGATCGACCAGATGTCCTTCCTGGAACGCGATGGCTACATCAATGTCCTGGTCGGCTCGCAGTCCAACGGCGACGGTATGTGGCGCGCGGAAGGCAAAGCCGGCGCGCTGGCGCTGCTGCGTGCGCCGCTGCGCAGTTTCGGCAATGCCGGTGCCCGCTCGCAGGACAAGCACTACCGGCCGCTTCCCGCCGAATACCTATGGGGAATCCAGAACCGTTATGTCGGCGACTGGCTGATCTACGGCAGTCAGTACGCCCGCGGCGGCGATACCGCCACCTACGCAGTGCCTTACGCGCGCGGCGGGCAGGCGGTTCCCTTGGCGCTCAAGCACAGCACCGAACGTATCGAAGCGCTCGGCAATGACGCGCTGGTGGTCGGCAACGCCGGCAACGACCTGGTGTTTTCCTCGGTACGCCTGGATGCGAAAGCCACGCCGGTTTCCGGTTACATCCAACGCAACGCCGTACAGAGCGAAAGCCGTACCCACGGCTTCTTTTATCAGCCGCAGGGCGAAGCAAACGGCATCCTCGGCCTACCGATACTGGGTGACAGCGAGGAGCGGCCGAGCGCGGCGGTGAAATACTTGCGCAATAAAAAACTGCAGTTGAGCGATCTCGGCCTGCTGGTCGCGTCGTCGGGCAAAACCCGCGATGACGGCTGTCAGGTCAGCTGCGTGGACTGGTACGGCAACGCCCGACCGGTCTTCATCGGCGACCGCGTGTACGCCCTGATGGGTTACGAGCTGGTGGAAGGCCGCGTATACGGAGATTCGCTGGTCGAACTGCGGCGGGTGAATTACGCGCCGCGGGCAGCGCAAAGCCGTTGAATCGAAAAACCCCGCTACGACGGGGTTTATTCAAGAAACGCTCAGCTTCCGGTATTGATTATCTTTCCTGAGGGATCGTCCTTCAACCGCACAAGTTCACTGCGCTGTTTTTGATCGAGTTCCTTGATGTCGGCCGCCATCAGCCAAGCTGCCGGTTGGACTGGGATTTCAGAATAAGACCGCCAGCCATCCAGGGCGGAAACCGTGAAATCCACCGGAAGCACGCCCACGCAAGGATTACCGCAATTAGCCACCCATTCGGGACTCCACTGCCAGCGTTTTATGCCCGCCAGCGCGGCCGCGCCAAAGCTCTT
>DATMWF010000222.1:0-2129 GCA_035562675.1 Arenimonas sp.
GGCCAGGGTCCAATCCCCCATCCGGCTCGGGTCCTGGCTGCCGAACAGCATGACCGCCGCCATGCCGGACGGGCCGGCCACCAGGGGAATGGCCATCGGCACGATGAACGGTTCCCCGTCGCCGGTGTCGCCGAATAGGCCTTCAGGGCTGGGGAATATCATTTTCAGGCCGATCAGGAACAGCACGATGCCGCCGGCGATGGACACCGACTCCTGGCGCAGATGCATGGCTTCGAGCACGTATTTACCGCCCCACAGGAAGCCCAGCAGCACGAAAAACGCGATCAGCAGCTCACGGAACAGCACGATGCGCTGGCGCTTCTTGGGCAAGGGCTTGAGCAGGCTGAGGAACACCGGGATGTTGCCCAGCGGATCCATGATCAGGAACAGCAGCAAGGCCGCGGATACGGTCTCCATGAAGGCGCTCAGCCGGCCTGCGGTCGCAGGATGCGGCCGCGCGCGGGCGCGCCCTGGGCTGATAGCAGGTACACGCAGGCCGGCGCGTACATGGACGCTTCGGGGCAGTGCGTGGCGGCTTCGTCCACATAGGCGCGGGAGCGGATGGATGTCCGCATCGGGCCCGGCTGGAGCCCGCTGACGCGCACCACCGAATCATCGGTTTCGTCGTGCAGCATGCGGATCATCCCCTCAAGGCCGGCTTTGGCGATGCCATAAGCGCCCCAGTAGGCCTTGTTGACGCGTGCCAGATCCTCGCAGATGAACACCACCGCAGCGTTATCGGCCTTGCGCAGGACCGGCAGACAGGCCTGGGTCAACAGCCAGGGCGCGGTCAGATTGACGTGGATCTGGGTGATGAATTCCTCGGCATCGGTGTTTTCCAGCGGCCGCAGCCCGGAAAAATCGGCCGCGCAGTGCAGGATGCCGTTCAGACCGCCGAGTTCGGCGGCGATTTTGTCGGCCATGGCTTCGTAATCGGCTGGATCCGCGCCGCGCATGTCGAGCGGGTACATGGCCGGCTCCGGACCGATTTTCTTCAGCGCGTCGTAGACGCGGTTGAGCTTGGGCACTTTCTTGCCGAGCAGGACCACGGTCGCGCCCGCCTCGGCCGCGGCCTTGGCCGCCGCCTCCCCGAGGCCGCCGTAGGCGCCGGCCACCAGGATGACCTGGCCTTCGAGGCTGTTCGGCAGCAGGGGCGGCAGGGGGATCATGCCGCTTTCTGGGCTTCCGCGACCAATGTGGCCAGGTCGCCGCTTTCGTACAGCTCCATGGTGATGTCGCAGCCGCCGATCAGTTCGCCGTTGATGAACAGCTGCGGAAAGGTCGGCCAATCGGAATAACGCGGCAGATTGGCGCGGATTTCCGGTTCTTCCAGGATGTTGACGGTGTGCAGGTGGGCGCCGACCGCTTTCAGGGCCTGCACGGTGCGCGAGGAGAACCCGCACATCGGAAACTGCGGCGTGCCTTTCATGAACAGGACGATCGGGGCGCTGTTGATTTCGGACTTGATCCGCTCATTCACGGGGTTGTTGCTCATTTCTTGCTCCAGGCTTCGGGGGGATACATCGGAATCGATAACAAGGTAGAATTATAAGTCTTTTCACCCCGCTACGGCTTACTTTGGAGAACCCCATGGCTATCGAATTACCCGCCCTGCCCTATGACCGCGCCGCGCTCGAACCGCATATTTCGGCCGAAACCATCGATTTCCATTACGGCAAGCATCACCAGGCCTATGTCACCAACCTCAACAACCTGATCGCCGGCACCGAGTTCGAAAACGCCGATTTGGAAAGCATCGTGCGCAAGGCGCAGGGCGGCCTGTTCAACAACGCGGCCCAGGTCTGGAACCATACGTTCTACTGGAACTGCCTGAAGCCGAACGGCGGCGGCGAACCGACCGGCAAATTGGCCGACGCCATCAACGCGGCGTTCGGCAGCTTCGAGGCGTTCAAGGCCGAATTCACCAAGACCGCCATCGGCACCTTCGGCTCCGGCTGGGCCTGGCTGGTGCAGCGTCCGGACGGCAGCCTGGCCTTGGTCAGCACGGCCAACGCCGCCACGCCGCTGACCGGCACCGACAAGGCGCTGTTGACCTGCGACGTCTGGGAACACGCCTATTACGTCGACTACCGCAACGCCCGTCCGAAATACGTGGAAGCGTTCTGGAA
>DATMWF010000223.1:0-8472 GCA_035562675.1 Arenimonas sp.
ATCATTGACGTAACCCCGATCCCGCACAACGGGTGCCGTCCGCCTAAAAAGCGTCGCGTCTAAGGGCAAGGAGAACATTAAGTCATGGCTCGTTATATAGGTCCAAAATGTAAACTCGCCCGTCGTGAAGGTGCAGACCTCGGTCTGAAAAGCCCTGCGCGTGCGTTGGATTCGAAGTGCAAACTCGAACAGAAACCAGGTCAACACGGCGCCGCCAAGAAAGGCAAGCTGTCTGACTACGCCACTCAATTGCGTGAAAAGCAGAAGGTAAAACGTATCTACGGTTTGCTGGAACGCCAATTCCGCGGTTACTACACCAAAGCCGCCCGCCGTAAAGGCAATACCGGCGAGATGCTGCTCCAGATCCTGGAAACCCGTTTAGACAACGTGGTTTACCGCATGGGTTTCGCAGTGACCCGTCCGGCCGCCCGTCAGCTGGTGTCCCATAAAGCCGTTTTGGTCAATGGCAAAAGCGTCAACCTGCCTTCCTACCAAGTGAAAGCCGGTGACAGCATCGAATTGACCGAAAAGGCCAAGAAACACCTGAACGTGCAGGAAGCTTTGAACCTTGCGCAGCAGATGGATCTGGTGCCGAGCTGGTGCGAAGTGGACAGCAATAAATTCTCCGGCGTGTTTAAAGCCATTCCGGACCGTGCCGATCTGCCTTCCGACATCAATGAAGCGCTGATCGTTGAATTGTACTCGAAGTAATATTCTTCAGGAGTGTCATCTTCCATGACGGTAACTGCCCACCAAGTGCTGCGTCCGCGCGGCCCAGTAATCGAACGTAGTAGTACACACCGCGCGAAAGTGGTCATTGAACCCTTGGAGCGTGGCTACGGCCACACTCTGGGCAATGCGCTGCGCCGCGTGCTGCTGTCTTCCATTCCCGGATATGCAATCACCGAAGTCGAAATCGACGGCGTGTTGCATGAATACACCACCCTGGAAGGACTGCAGGAGGACGTTCTCGAAGTCCTGCTGAACCTGAAAGACGTTGCGTTGCGCCTGCACGGCGTCGACAGCACGACCTTGACCTTGACCAAAACCGGTCCTGGCGAAGTCACAGCCGCCGACATCAAGGCCGACCACACGGTTGAAATCCTGAATCCGGAACATGCCATCTGCAGTTTGACCAAAGAAACCACCATCACCATGCGTCTCAAGGTTGAGCGCGGTTTCGGCTACCAACCCGCTTCGGCACGCCGCCGTCCGGATGAGGAAACACGCACCATCGGCCGTCTGGTCCTGGATGCGAGCTTCTCGCCCGTCCGCCGCGTGGCCTATGAAGTGGTTGCGGCCCGTGTCGAACAGCGCACCGATCTGGACAAACTGGTTCTGGACATCGAAACCAATGGCACCATCGATGCGGAAGACGCCATCCGTACCGCTGCGGACATCCTGACTGACCAGCTTTCCGTGTTCGGTGATTTCACCAAGCGCGCTGATCAGGACAAGAAGCCCCAGGGCCCTGGTGTCGATCCGGTGCTGTTGCGTCCGATCGATGACCTGGAACTGACCGTCCGTTCCGCCAACTGCCTGAAAGCCGAGAACATCTATTACATCGGCGATCTGGTTCAGCGTACTGAAGTCGAGCTGTTGAAGGCTCCTAACCTGGGTAAAAAATCCCTGACTGAAATCAAAGATGTGCTCGCTCAGCGCGGCTTCACTTTGGGACAGAAGTTGGAGAACTGGCCGCCTGCCGGCCACCAGTTGGGAATGTTAGGTTAATTTAATGCGCGGGCAATGCCTGCGCGCAGATAGGAATCACGACCATGCGTCACCAAAAATCAGGCCGTAAATTCAGCCGCACCAGTGCCCACCGCGAAGCGATGTTCGTCAATATGGCGGCCTCTTTGTTCAAGCACGAATTGATCCGTACCACCCTGCCGAAAGCCAAGGAACTCCGCCGTGTGGCCGAGCCCCTGATCACCATCGGCAAAGTGGATGGCGTCGCCAACCGCCGTTTGGCCATGTCGCGCCTGCGTGACAAGGAAGCGGTCGGCAAGCTGTTCGTAGAACTCGGTCCACGCTATAAAGAGCGTCCCGGCGGCTACCTGCGCATCATGAAATGCGGCTTCCGTCCTGGCGACAACGCACCGATGGCTTATGTCGAATTAGTCGACCGCCCTGAGGTTTCCGCTGTTGCCGCGGCTGAATGATCCAGCTTCCAGCAATTGAAAAAAACCTCGACTTGTTCGGGGTTTTTTTTTGCGGAAATCCTTTCCAAGCCTGCCCAAAACGTGTAGTGTTAAATCAGCGTCAACCCCCATCCACCCTGCATAACCGCCCATCATGAATCCTTTCAACTGGTCCTATCGCGCACTGTATCTGTTCGCCGCCGCGTTCTGTTTCTCCTCCATAGGTTATGCCTTGTACGTGCAATACCATATGCTGATGATGCCTTGCCCGCTTTGCATCTTCCAGCGTGTCGCATTCGGGGCGGCCGGTGTGTTTTTCCTGATCGGCGGCCTGCACGCGCCAAGGGCTGCCGGCGCGCGTTGGCTATACGCGGCGTTGGCCGGTACGGCATCCCTGGTGGGTGCGCTCATCGCCGGTCGGCATGTCGCCATCCAGCTGATGCCGGCGGACCAGGCTCCCCTGTGCAACAGCCTCGGACTGGATTACATGCTGGACGCGATGCCGCTGACCGAGGTGCTGGCCACGGTGCTGAAGGGTTCCGGTGAATGCGCCAAGATCGATTGGACGCTGTTCGGCTTTTCCATGCCCATGTGGACCGCGGCAATGTTCGTGTTCCTCGTGCTGCTGGCCGTTTACGCCGCCCTTAAAACCAAACGTTGAAGTTATTCCATGACCCTTTTACCTTCCTGGACACCCGCCTCCTGGCGTGACCTCACCGCGCTACAGCAGCCGGTGTACCCTGATCAACGCGCTTTGGCCGATGTACAGTCCGAACTTGCGCGGCTGCCCCCGCTGGTCACTTCCTCCGAGATCCTTGCGCTGAAGCGGCAGATTGCGCTTGCCCAGGAAGGCAAGACCTTCCTGCTGCAGGGAGGCGATTGCGCGGAGAATTTCAGTGACTGCGAATCCGGCCTCATTTCCAACCGGCTTAAGGTTCTTCTGCAGATGAGCCTGGTACTGGTGCATGGCCTGCGCATGCCGGTCGTCCGTGTCGGGCGGTTCGCCGGCCAGTACGCCAAGCCACGTTCCGCCGACATCGAAACCAAGGACGGCATCAGCCTTCCGAGCTACCGCGGCGATTTCATCAATGGGCCAGACTTCACCGAAACGGCCAGGATTCCGGATCCGCGCCGTATGGTCAAGGGCCATGCCCGCTCGGCGATGACCATGAATTTCGTCCGTTCGCTCATCGACGGCGGTTTCGCCGACCTGCACCATCCCGAATACTGGGACCTGGGCTGGGTGTCGCAATCGCCGCAGTCCGAGCAATACCGGAAACTGGTCCAGTCGGTCGGTGACGCCATCCGTTTCATGGAAACCATTTCCGGCGAGCAGGCGCATAACGTCAACCGCACCGAATTCTATACGTCACATGAAGCGCTGCTACTGCCCTACGAGGAGGCCGTGACCCGCCAAGTACCGCGCCAGACCGGCTGGTTCAACCTGTCCACGCATTATCCATGGATCGGGATGCGTACGGCACAGCTGGACGGCGCGCATGTCGAGTACTTCCGCGGCATCGTCAATCCGATCGGCGTCAAGATTTCCGCCGGCGTCACCGACGAGCAGATACGGCGTTTGTGCGAGCGGTTGAATCCCGACAATGAACCCGGACGACTCACATTGATCCATCGCCTGGGCGCGGCGCACGTCGAAAAGCAGTTGCCGCGCCTGATCCGCGCCGTGCAGTCCGAGGGTGCGCGCGTTCTGTGGGTCTGCGATCCGATGCACGGCAACACCGAGTCCACTTCCAACGGCTACAAAACACGCCGTTTCGACAACATCAAGTCGGAACTGGAGCAAAGCTTCGACGTGCACGCGGCTGAAGGCTCGCATCTGGGCGGCGTGCATCTGGAATTGACCGGCGAGAACGTCACCGAATGCCTCGGCGGCGCGCGCGACCTGAACGAAACCGATCTCGAGCGCGCCTACCTTTCATCCGTGGATCCGCGCATGAATTACGAGCAGTCCCTCGAAATCGCCATGTCGATCGTGCATAAGCACCGAAGCCTGGCCTGACCTCGCATTGCCGGCGCCATGCCGGCAGGTCCTCAGATCTCGAACGGTCCCAGGCTGCCGGGCGCTTCATGGCCGCGCCAGTGCGGTGCGGTGAACGTCACATTGATCTCCTGACGCAGCAGGCGTTGCATGTCATCGGCATGCAGGCCCGGAATCAAGCGCTGGACCAGGCTGAGGGTGAAGTTCCTGAGCAGGCGGTCCTTGCGCAGCAGCAGCCACGTGGTGCATTGCGGAAGCAGGTCATCGGCATCGATGCGCAGCAAGTCGCCGTCATCCCTGCCATATGCCATTTCCGCGACGATACCCACCCCGAAGCCCGCACGTACATAGGTCTTGATCAAGTCTGAATCCCTCGCGGTCATCGCCATGTTGACGGCGAGGTTTTTGGCGTCAAACGCCTGCCTCAGGGACGATTCCGGCGACTTGCTGGATTCATAGCTGACCAACGGATACGGGGACAGGTCCTCCAGGCCGATCGGCGTCCGGGACTGCGCCAAAGGGTGGCTCCGGCTGATGAGGATGATGCGGTCCCAACGATAAAGGGGCAGGGCGATGTAGCCCGGCGGCGGCTGCCGGTCAGCGGTCGAGATGACCGCGATATCCGCCTCGTCGCGGTCCAACCGGCTCAGGGACTCGATGTCGCTTCCGGGCGTCAGATGTACGGCAATGTCAGGAAACTGCTTATTGAAGGCCGTCAGCGCCATCGGGAGCGCGTAACGCGCCTGGGTGTGGGTGGTGGCGATGCGCAGTTCGCCGTCATCGTCTTTACGCAGGTTTGCGGCCAATGCCTTGATGTTTTTGGCCTGCATCAAAAGCAGTCGCGCATGCTCAACGACCTTTTCGCCGGCCGGCGTCATGCTTTCCAGGCTTCGGGCGCCGCGGGTGAACAGGGAAAAGCCCAGTTCGTCTTCCAGCTGTTTGATCTGCTTCGAAAGCCCTGGCTGGGTGCCGTTCACCCGCTCTGCCGCCACGGTGATGTTCAGGTTTGAGTCGGCAATGGCGACCAGGTAGCGGAGTTGTGTCAGGGTCATGTGAGATCTATGGCGGCGAGGTGAGTTGAGGCGGATCTTCATATAACTAAAAGTTATATGCCATGCAGTTTATGTTATTTTACATTGGACGTAAAGACGTCTAGATTAGTCGGTCAAGGCCACAGACAAAGAGAACGCGTATGATTTTCGACAGCATCCTGGACACCATCGGCAGAACACCCATCGTACGGTTGCATCGGTTGCAACCGAAACATGTGAGTCTGTTCGTCAAGGTCGAGTCCTTCAATCCCGGTGGGTCGGTGAAAGACCGGCTAGCGCTTGCGATCATTCTTGACGCCGAGAAACGCGGAACCCTGCAGCCCGGCCAGACGGTCATCGAGGCCACCTCCGGCAATACCGGCGTGGCCTTGGCCATGGTCTGCGCGGCACGCGGTTATCCGTTCGTGGCGGTGATGAGCGAAACCTTTTCCATCGAACGCCGCAAATTGATGCGTGGCTATGGCGCCAAAGTGATCCTGACACCGGCTGCGGAACGTGGCAGCGGCATGGTCCGCAAGGCGCAGGAGCTTGCGGAAAAACACGGTTGGTTCCTGGCGCGCCAGTTCGAGAATCCGGCCAATCCCGCCTACCACCGCAATACCACGGCAGCCGAGATTCTGCAGGATTTCGCCGGCCGGCAGCTGGACTATTTCGTCAGCGGGTGGGGTACCGGCGGTACCCTGACCGGCGTTGGCGAAGTGCTTAAATTGGCGCGTCCGGAAGTCAAAATCGTGACCACTGAACCCGCCGGCGCATCATTGCTGGCTGGTAAGGAATGGCAGCCCCATAAAATCCAAGGATGGACGCCTGACTTCATTCCAGCCGTACTGAACCGGACGATCGCCGATGAAATCATACCGGTGGATGATGTCACCGCCCGGGACACCGCGCGCCGCCTGGCTGCAGAGGAAGGCGTATTTGTCGGCATATCCGCCGGCGCCACCTTGGCTGCGGCCTTGCAAGCCGCCGAAAACGCCGTTGAAGGCTCGGTCCTGCTGGCCATGCTGCCGGACACCGGGGAACGCTACCTGAGCACATTCCTGTTCGAGGGCGTCAATGAAGGCTCCGACGATGAGTGGTTGGCCGGCCTGTAAGTCAGGCTGCGCTGGCTCGTAGCTTTGGCAAGGGCGTGTGTTAGCTGTCGTTCGCTTACTGCATGATTAGCTGCCAGGCCTGGCGGCCAATCAACGCCAAAACGATGACCAGGAACACCGCGCGCACGAAAGCCTGTCCCTTGCGGATCGCCATATGGCTCCCGATGTAGCTGCCGATCATGTTTCCGATGACCAGGGGCAGGGCCAATACCCATAATACGAAACCGCTGAGCATCAGCACGGTCCATGAACTCAGGTCGGCCGATACGTTGGCGGCTTTCGAAACGGCCGATGATTTCAGGAAGTCCAGACCCATGAAGCTTACGAACGCGAATACCATGATGGTGCCGGTTCCGGGGCCGATCAGGCCGTTGTAGAATCCGGTGGCCGCCCCGATGGAAACGGCCGCCATTGTCTCGTGCTTCGGGTGGAAGCGGCGCTCTTCCTTCAGTCCGAGATCCTTGCGCAGCGCGGTATACAGCGCCAGGACGACGCAGATGATGAGTACGGTCCACTTCAGAGCGTCAGGATCGATCTTCTTGGCCAGCTGTACGCCGCCCGCCGATGCCGTCAGTGCCGCTCCGCAGGCCGGCAGGATGATGTGGCGTTCGACGCGTATGCTGCGCAGGTAATTCCATGCCGCCACCGAAGTGCCCATGATCGAGCTGGTGCGCTGGGTTCCGATGGCCTGCAGGATATGCAGGCCCGGATGCAGGTTCAGCATGGCCGGCGTCAGCACCAGGCCGCCGCCGCCGACGATGCTGTCGATCAGGCCGGCGGCAAAGCCGGCAAGGGCGGTCAATAGCCACAGGGTTGTGTCGATTTCCATGCATTCAGACGATTTGACGGTATGGCAGTATACGCAATTGTGGAATAATGTTGGCTGACGCCGCCCGTTTCAGCGGTTCACGGAACGCGCATGACTGAAAAATCAAATCCAGCGGGAGTTTTCGAATCCATTCCGCCGCATCTTGTCCGTGAAGGATTCCTTGGTCCGGATCTGGTCGCCAAGCTGATGGATTATGCGGTCGAGAACGAATCGCGGTTCGAGCAATCAACCACGGGAATCACCGCCAACGAGCGGGTCAGGCCCGATTGGCGGATTTCCAGCCTGTTGCGCAGTTTCGGACCGTTGAAACAGGAAATCAAACCCCTGTTCAAGGCGGTCTTGCCGGAGGCGTTGGAGGCCCTTGGCATGTCCTCATTCGATCTGTACCATGCGGAACTTGAACTGGTCGCGCACGGAAACGGCGCGTTCTACAACACACACATCGACACCGCCATCGACAAGGACGATGAAAGCGTCAGGGTGCTGACCGCCGTCTATTATTTCCATGCCGAACCGAAAGCCTTCCGCGGCGGCAATCTCCGTCTGCTGCCGCTGCGTCGTAATGCCGACGAAGACAGGTATCTGGACGTCGAGCCGCTGAATGACCGTTTGCTGCTGTTCCCGTCCTGGGCGCCGCATCGGGTCATGCCGGTGATCTCGGACTCCGCCGATTTCCGGGACTCGCGCTTCGCCATCAACTGCTGGTACCGGAAACTCAAGGCCTGAAGCGACGGTTTAAACAAAAACCCCGCGCAGTGCGCGGGGTTCTATTTTCGATCAACTGCGGCCGGCGCGCTTGCGTTCGCTTTCGGTCAGGTGTTTCTTGCGCAGACGGATCTCTTTCGGGGTGACTTCGACCAACTCGTCGTCCTCGATGAAGTCCAGGGCCTGCTCCAGCGTGTACTTGATCGCCGGGCTGAGCTTGATGGCGTCATCCTTGCCCGATGCGCGCATGTTGGTGAGCGGTTTGGGTTTGATGGCGTTGACCGTCAGGTCGTTGTCCTTCGAGTGGATGCCGATCAGCTGGCCTTCGTAAACGTTGTCGCCCTCGGCGGCGAACAACTTGCCGCGCTCCTGCAGCGGGCCAAGCGAGTATGCCGGGGTTGCGCCCGGGGCATTGGCGATCATCACGCCGTTCTGGCGCTTGGCGATGGCGCCTTGCTCCTTCGGGCCGTAATGGTCGAATACATGGAACAGCAGGCCCGAGCCCTGGGTCAGGGTGCGGAACTCGTTCTGGAAGCCGATCAGGCCGCGTGCCGGAATCATGTAGTCCAGGCGCACGCGCCCTTTGCCGTCCGACTCCATGTTCTTGAGCTGGGCCTTGCGGGTGCCGAGCTTGTCCATGACGCCGCCTTGA
>DATMWF010000224.1:0-6083 GCA_035562675.1 Arenimonas sp.
GTTCTCGGCCGCCGTGATCCGCTCGCCCTGGGACTACATCGACAGACTGCCGGAATTCCTGGCCTGGGCCGCGCGTGTTTCAGCACAAACGGTTTTGCTCAATCCGCTGAATGTGATCGAGAGCAATACCGACAAGCATTATCTGGATGTGCTCACCAAGCAGGGCATCGTCACTGTGCCGAGCCGCTTCATCGAACCCGAACAGCATGCCGAGGACGGTCTGAAGGCTTTCCTGGATGAGTTCGCACATGCCGAATTCGTGGTCAAGCCCGCCGTCGGTGCCGGCTCGAAAGACGCCCAGCGTTACGGCCGCGAAGAACCGGAAGCGGCGCTGATGCACATCAAGCGCCTGCAGCTGAAAAACCGCAGCACCTTGCTGCAGCCGTACCTGAGCCGTGTCGATGAAGCCGGCGAGACCGCCCTGCTGTTCTTCAACGGCGTGTATTCGCACGCCATCCGCAAAGGCCCGCTGCTGAAACGCAACGAGGGCCCGACCGAGAAACTGTTCGCACCGGAACAGATCGTCGCGCGCGCGCCCAGCGACGACGAGCACGCCCTGGCGCGCCAGGTGGTGGACGCCCTGCCAGGCCTGTTCCATCTGGACGCACCGCTGGCTTACGCCCGCATCGACCTGCTGCGCGATGAAGACGGCAGGCCGTGCCTGCTGGAACTGGAGCTGACCGAACCGTCGCTGTTCTTCAACACCGCCGACGGCGCCGCCGAACGCTTCGTGACGGCCCTGAAGGCCCGCCTAAGTCTTTGATTCCGATTTCAGGCGCCGTATCGCCCGCGTCCGGAAACAGCACGTATGTCGTTGATTTCACGTTTTGCTCATGCCAAACAGCTGTTTGAAAAAGGGGATTTGCGCTAGAATAAGGGGCTGATTTTTCCTTCAGATTCCCTGAGAGGCTGTGCAATGAAGATTCTGGTTGGTTACAAGCGCGTGGTCGATTACAACGTGCGCATACAGGTCAAGCCCGACGGTTCGGGCGTGATCACCGATGGCGTGAAACTGTCCGCCAATCCGTTCGACGACATCGCGCTGGAAGAAGCGCTGCGCCTGCGTGACAAAGGCCTGGCCACGGAAGTCGTGGTCGTGACCATGGGTTCGGCGGATAGCCAGGCGCATATCCGCAACGGCTTGGCGATGGGCGCCAACCGCGCCATCCATGTCGTCACCGATGCCGCCATCCAGCCGCTGACCGCCGCCCGCGCGTTCCTGAAATTGATCGAAAAGGAACAGCCCGGCCTGGTCCTGATGGGCAAGCAGGCCATCGACGACGATGCCAGCCAGACCGGCCAGATGCTGGCCACACTGTGGGGCCGTCCGCAGGCCACGTTCGCCAGCGCCATCGCGATCGAGGGCGGCACGGCACGGGTCACCCGCGAGGTGGACGCCGGCCTGGAAACCCTGGATGTCGACCTGCCGGCGGTGATCAGCGTCGACCTGCGCCTGAACGAGCCGCGCTTCATCAAGCTGCCGGACATCATGAAAGCCAAGAGCAAGCCGCTGGAAACCCTCGCGTTGGCCGATCTCGGCGTCGAGCCCGCCGATTACCTGAGCGTCAGCCTGTACGCCCCGCCCGCCAAACGCAGCAAGGGCGTGATGGTCAAGGATGTCGCAGAACTGGTCGCCGCCCTGAAGAACAAAGGATTAGTGTCATGAGCCGTGTATTGATCATCGCCGAACATTTGAACGGCCAACTCAACAGCGCCACCGCGCGCTGCGTGTCCTGTGCCACGGCATTCAACGCCGCCTCGATCGACGTGCTGGTGCTGTCCGACGCGCCGCAGGCCGTCGCCGAACAGGCCGCGAAAATCGCCGGCGTCGCGAAAGTCATCTGCGTGCAGAACGCCGCCAACGGGCATGCCATCGCGCAGGTGCTGGCGCCGCAGATCGCCGACATCGCCAAGGCCTATACCCATGTGTTCGGACCGTCGACCACGTTCGGCAAGGACCTGATGCCCTGCATCGCGGCCCTGCTCGGCGTGGCGCAGGTCTCCGACCTGATGAGCGTGGAATCCAGCCACAGCTTCAAGCGTCCGATCTACGCCGGCAATGCCATCATCACCGTCAATGCGCCGGCCGACCAAACCGTGGTCGCCACCGTGCGCACCGCATCCTGGCCCGCCGCCGGGATGGACGGCAGCGCATCGATCGAAACGGCCTCGGTTTCCGCCGACCTGCCCACGCACACCCGCTTCGTGTCCCTGCAACAGGGCAAGTCCGACCGCCCCGACCTGCAGAGCGCCAGTAAAGTGGTGTCCGGCGGCCGCGCGCTCGGGTCCGCCGAGAACTTCGCCGTGGTTTATTCACTCGCCGACAAACTCGGCGCCGCCGTCGGCGCTTCGCGCGCCGCGGTCGACGCCGGCTATGTGCCGAATGAACTGCAGGTCGGCCAGACCGGCAAGATCATCTCGCCGGAGCTGTACATCGCGGCCGGCATCTCGGGCGCCATCCAGCACCTGACCGGCATCAAGGACGCCGGCACCATCGTCGCGATCAACAAGGATTCCGAAGCGCCGATTTTCGAGGTGGCCGATTTCGGTCTGGTCGGCGATCTGTTCCAGATCCTGCCGGAACTGGAAAAAGCGCTGTAACTTCGCAACACACGGGATCCGGAAGCCCCCGTTTTCCAAACGGGGGTTTCTTATGCAACCTGAGCCGCAGCCATCGCCGCCGCAATGTCTGCCTATAATAGACGTTCACCTTTCAAGACCGCGCACCCATGACCGTGATCACGTTCGGCACCTTCGATATCCTGCATGTCGGACATATCAACATCCTGCGGCGCGCGCGCGAAATGGGCGACCGGCTGGTGGTCGGGGTCTCTTCCGATGCCCTGAACTTCGCCAAGAAAGGCCGTTATCCGGTGTACTCGCAGTCGGAACGCTGCGAGATCATCGGCGTGATCCGCTATGTCGATGACGTGTTCGTGGAGGAGTCGCTGGAACTGAAACGCGACTATATCCTGCGGCAGGAAGCCGGCATCCTGGTGATGGGCGATGATTGGGCAGGCAGGTTCGATGCATTCGCCGATATCTGCAACGTGGTCTACCTGCCGAGGACACCTTCCATTTCAACGACCTCCATCATCGAAATCGTCAAATCGACCCCGGCGCCGTAACCACCATGAAAATCCTCCTGTACTGCAAGCAGACCTACTCGTTTGCCATCCTGCGCCCGATCGAGCTGGCGGCAAGACGCAGGGGCTACCAAACCCTTTGGTACCTGGATCCGGAGATCCTGGCGAAATTCCCGTTCGGGAACGACAGCGAAGCCATCGCGTCCATGGATACGGCCAGGGATTACCGGCCCGATGCGATTTTCGTGCCCGGCAACGCCGTGCCGCCGTTCCTGAGCGGCGTGAAAGTACAGGTATTCCACGGCTTCGCCGGCGAGAAAAAAGGCCATTTCCGCATCCGCGAC
Source organism: Arenimonas sp. (assembly GCA_035562675.1). Taxonomy (GTDB): domain Bacteria; phylum Pseudomonadota; class Gammaproteobacteria; order Xanthomonadales; family Xanthomonadaceae; genus Arenimonas. Next base: position 3,431 of record DATMWF010000224.1, read on the forward strand.
TATTTCGACCTGTATCTGACCCAAGGGCCGTTCTTCACCAAGGCATTCGAGCGGCTGGCCGCCAAACACGGCAACCTGCGCGTGCAGGAAACCGGCTGGCCGAAACTCGATCCGCTGTTCGGCAACGCCCTGGACCCGCGCCCCATCCTGGAAAAATACGGCGTTCCGGAAGGCCGTAAGGTGATCCTTTACGCACCCACCTTCTCGCCGAAACTGACCTCCGCGCCGGCGCTGCTGGATGCACTCGAGGCCCTGACGGACTGCGGGCCCGATGGCTGCGCCGAGGTGCTGGTCAAATTCCATCCGATGATGGACGCCACGGTCGTCGATGCCTACCGCCGCAGATTCGCGTCATCACCGCATGTGCATCTGGCCGACGAAGACGACTTGACCCCGTTCCTGCTGGCCGCCGATATGATGGTCAGCGACACCTCGTCCGCCGTCTATGAATTCCTGCTGCTCGACAAGCCGGTGGTCACTGTCAACACCTCGACGGCGGAGCCGGCCTGGACCGACATCCGTCAGCCATCGGAACTGAGGGATGCCTGCCATAAAGCCCTGATGGACGGAAGGCCGCTCAACAACGTCAGCAAGCGCGAATACCATCCCTACAGCGACGGCCGCTCGTCGGAACGCATGCTGGACGCCGTGGAAAGCTACATCGCCGCGTACGGTGCGCCGGAAGCACGCAAGGTGAAGTGGTGGCGGCGCTTCAAAATCCGCAAAACCCTCTGGTAAACCGCGGCGCCGGGCCGGCACGGCCGGGCAGGACGCCTGCCGGCAGGCCCGCCTGAATTGACATTTCCCGCAATGAGGCTATAGTTCGGCCTATGGAGTTCCAACCATGGGGGATGGCATGGATACCTACCTGATCACCGGCGGCGCCGGATTCATCGGCTCGCATATTTGCGATGAACTGCTGCTGGCCGGCCATCGGATCATCGTCATCGACGACCTGTCGACCGGGTCGCTTTCGAACATCGCGGCGCATCTGGCCGATCCGCGTTTCGAATTCCACCAGGACAGCGTGCTGAACTATCCGCTGATGGACAAACTGGTGCAGCGCGCCGATTACATCTTCCACCTGGCTTCGGTGGTCGGCGTGCAGAGCGTCATCGACAGCCCGATCCGGACCATCGAAACCGGCGCGCGCGGCATGAACATCATGCTGTCACTGGCCGACCAGCACCATAAGACCGTGCTGTTCACCTCCACGTCGGAAGTGTACGGAAAATCGGAAAAACTGCCGTACCGCGAAGAAGACGACATGGTGTTCGGCGCCACGCACATCGGCCGCTGGTCCTACGCGTGCAGCAAGGCCCTGGACGAATTCCACGCCCTGGCCTACCACCGCGAACGCGGCCTGCCGATCGCCGTGGTGCGCCTGTTCAACACGGTCGGTCCGCGCCAGACCGGGAAATACGGCATGGTGCTGCCGAAGTTCATCGCGCACGCCAAAGCCGGCACGCCGCTGCCGGTATACGGGGACGGCAGCCACCGGCGCTGCTTCGGCTATGTGAAGGACGTCACCTGGGCGCTCAGGAAGCTGATCCACGCGCCGGCGTGTTACGGCCAGGTCTACAACGTCGGCTCGCATGAGGAAATATCGGTGATCGACCTGGCCCATCTGGTCAAGCAGCGCCTGGGCAGCCGGTCGGAAATCGTCCACGTTCCCTACCATGAGGTTTACGGCGCGGATTTCGAGGAAACCGCCAACCGTTCGCCGTGCACGGACAAGATCGAGGCCGCCATCGGCTTCCGGCCACGCACGACACTGACCCAGATGATAGACGACATCGCCGAAACCCTGCATCGGGAAGCGATGGCCTGATACCGCCGGACCGGCAAGACAGCGTTCCAAGCATGACAAGGAGTTTTGTATGGCGACCGCACCGTGGTTTGTGATCAGCCCCAATACGGCGCTCAGCCTGATCGGCCTGCTGCGCGGTCCGGACCGGACCGTTCCGACGCCGCCCGAGGATTGGCACAACGCCGTCGTCGATGTGGTGATTCCGGCGTTCCGCGAGCAGGACAACATCCTGTATACGCTGACTTCGGTGATGCGGCAGAGCTTCCCGCCGCGCCAGGTCATCCTGGTCGACGACGGCGGCAAGGACGCGACCGTTTCGCGTGCGCGCGCGTTCGCCGAGGCCAACGGCCTGAAGATGACCGTGATCGAGCGCGCCAGCTCGATCGGCAAGACGCCGACCATCAAGCGCCAGGCCCGTGAATTCGACTCCGACGTGGAGTTCATCCTCGACGGCGACACTTTCCTGGAGAACGACAATTACATCGAGCGCTGCGTGCAGGAGCTGTATCAGGGCGCCGGCATCGCCAGCGCCTGCGGCACCATCCTGCCGATGCGCTTCAAGGACCGCGACCTGATGGCGGATTCGCCGCCGTTCCGGCGCTATCTGGGCAGCCAGCCGTACCACGATCCGTTCCGCGACAAAACCGGCCTGCAGAGGCTGTGGTGGTGGATCACCAACATCTACCGCGACCACCTGTACAAATTCCTGCAGCGCTTCGTGTATGTCGGGCAGATGACCTTCTTCGGCGGCATCACCAATCCGGTCGGCTGCGCGGTGGCGTACCGGCGCAAATACATCAAGGACCTGTTCGACCGCTACGAGCCGCTGTTCGGCGACGACCT
>DATMWF010000225.1:0-3491 GCA_035562675.1 Arenimonas sp.
TTGTGGTTATAGCGCAGGGTTTCCGTGCCCAACCAATCCGATCCGCGTTTCAGCTCGACATCGCCCTCGAAGACCGATTCATCCTGCTTCTGGACATTGAAGGCATTGGCGCTGATGTCAGTCGGCAGAGTGAGCGGATCAAGCCGGGGGCTGGTATCCAGCGGGTGGAATAAGGGCAGGAATTCCGGGCTCTCGCAAACCTGCCAGCTGGTTTCCTCGGACTGCGCCTGGCTTTGCGCCGCGAACAGGATGGTCAGGCAGGCTATGGATAATCGGGAAAAACGCACAGGAAAAGCCTAGGGCGGAGATTTCATGTATTTTAGCGGTTAATGCGCAATAAATCAGGAAAACACCATGAATGATCATGACATCCAAAGCGATCCATGGCGGGAAAAGCTGACCCCGGAGCAATATGCGGTATGCCGCTGTTCCGCCACCGAGCCGGCGTTCACCGGGAAATACTGGAACCATCATGAGCAGGGCGTCTATCTGTGCGTTGCCTGCAGGCAGCCGCTGTTCAGTTCAGATGCGAAATATGATTCTGGAAGCGGTTGGCCGAGTTATTTCCGGGCCGTTGGAAAAACCGCCATCGCATTGAAAGAGGATGACAGTCACGGCATGCGGCGCACCGAAGTGCTGTGTTCGAAATGCCAGTCGCATTTAGGCCATCTTTTCCCGGATGGTCCGGAACCGACCGGTATGCGCTATTGCATCAATTCCGCGGCGCTGGATTTCAGCGCGGACTAGGACCTGCGGCGATCGTGCCGCCAGAGTGTTTCGCCATGACCGCTGGCACGCGCCAGAACGCGCGCCAGCACGAACAGCAGGTCGGATAGGCGGTTCAGGTACCGCACGGCTTCAGGACGGACCGCGTCATGATGGGACAAGGTGACCACTTCGCGTTCGGCTCGCCGGCAGATGGTGCGCGCCAGGTGGCAATGACTGGCCGCCATGCCGCCGCCGGGCAGGATGAAATCCTTCAGTGCCGGCAGATCGGCATTGAACGCATCGAGCTGGTCTTCAAGATGGCTGATGTCGGCATCGAATATCGCGGCATGGCCGGGAATGCAAAGTTCACCGCCCAGATCGAACATGTGGTGCTGCACGGATACCAGCAGCGAACGCACGTCTTCCGGAATGTCGCAGGCCAACACCAGCCCGATCGCGGAGTTGGCCTCATCCACGGTGCCGTACGCGGTGACGCGCGCGGAATCCTTGGAAACGCGGCTGCCGTCGCCCAACCCGGTCGAACCGTCATCGCCGGTCTTGGTATAGATTTTGGTCAGGCGGTTGCCCATGTGGCTTAGTTCCGCGCCAGCGCCGGAATGCGCTGTTTCATCAGTTCATAGCTGCCGAACAGCAGGGCGGAATAGAACAGCGTGCCCAATATGCCGTTTTGCAGGAACGGTAAGCCGGCGGCATAGGCGGCCATCAGGCCGCCGGCGGTCTGCGGGTAAAATGCCGAGCCGAGCCAGACGCCGAAATTGGTGACCAGGAAGAACAGGATGGAGCCGGCGACGCCGTACCCGGCGACACGTGTCACGGAAACCTTGCCACGCAGGCCGAAGCCGAATACGCTCAGCACGGCGATGGTCAGGTAAACCAGCAGGAAGCCGGCAGACACGAAATACTGGAAGTATTCGCCGCCCATCATCAGGCCCAGGCCCAGATCCGAAATGAACAGCGCGATCAAGGGAACCAACACCGCCCAGCTACGCTTGGCGAGATAGGCGCCGCCGAACAGGGCCATGGCCTCGACCGGTGAAAAATTCGGTGGATGCGGCAGGAGCCGGGTCAAGGCCACGGCGGCGATCAAGCCGATCAGGGCCAACGGACCGGCGGAAAAAAGGGAGGTTGGACGGTTCGGCATAAAACACTCGAGGCAGAAAAAGATAATCGGTAATAGAATACCTTATTCAGCCGGTTTTGAGATTACCACGTGCAGCCACAGTCCGACCCCTTTGATCTAGCCATAGTCGGCGGCGGCTTGGTGGGCACCAGCCTGGCCTGCGCGCTTGAACCTTATGGGCTGCGCATTGCCTTGATCGAGGCGGCCGAAAGCGCGCAGGCTGTTACCGGATTCGATCAACGCAAGCTGGCGCTGTCCAAGCTCAGCCTGGAGGCGTTGGACGCCTTCGGCGTGCTGGACAGGCTACGGCAACGGCCGACCGCGATCGAGCGTATCCATGTCAGCCGCACCGGCGATTTCGGCCGCGTGCTGCTCAATGCGGTTGATTTCGGGCATGCCGCGTTCGGCGGCGTCGTTTTGGCGCAGGAATTGGGCCATGCGCTGAGCGAACAGGTGGCCACTTTGAAAAATACCCAACGCTTCTGTCCGGCCAGCCTGGCCGGTTGCAGCTTGGATGGTCCGGTCGCCGAACTGCGTCTGGTGACCGCCGATGGTCCCCGGCTGATCCACGCCCGGTGGGTGGCGGCCGCCGATGGCACGCAGTCGTTCATCCGGGGTGCGTTGGGCATCGGCACACAGGAGCACGACTACCGGCAGACCGTGTTCGTCTGCTCGCTGCAGGCTGAAAAAGCCAGCGAGGGAACGGCCTACGAGCGCTTCAGCGAACAGGGTCCGGTCGCCCTGCTGCCGATGGCCGACGGTCAGTACGGATCTATCTGCGGCGTGGCAAGCGAACAGGAGCAGGCCGTCGCGGCGTTAAGCGATGCCGGCTACGCCGACTATCTGCAACAGCGTTTCGGCTGGCGCGTCGGAAAGATCCAGCGGGTCGGCAAACGGTCGCATTACCCTCTCCGGCGCGTGTTGGCGGAGCGGGTTGCCGCCAAACGCTGCGTCCTGCTGGGCAATGCCGCGCAGACCATCCATCCGATCGGGGCACAGGGCTTCAATCTCGGCCTACGCGATGCGCTCGGCTTCGCTGCGCTGGTCAGGCAGTATGGCATCGAGGACGGCTTGGCCGGGCGCTATGCGCAGAGCCGGGCCGAAGACCGCGAACGCACCCTGGCCTTCAGTGACGGACTGGCCAAGCTGACCAGCAATCCCGGATTGCCCATGCACGCGCTGCGTTCCCTGGCGTTATCGGGCTTGGGCCTCATGCCGCACCTGGCGGCTCCTATGGTGTCTTCCGCGATGGGTATGCGCCAACACGACCTGCTGGATGTGATCGGATGAAAACGGATGTGGATATCGCCGTCATCGGCGCCGGTGCCGTCGGCTTGGCGGCCGCCTTGATGGCGGCGCAGCAAGGCCTGCGCGTGGCTATCGTGGAAGCGCATGCACCCGCCGCATGGCAGCCCGATAAGCCTGATCTGCGCGTTTACGCGCTGGCTTTGGATAACCAGGCGCTGCTGGATTGCCTCGGCGTGTGGTCGGCGGTCAGGGGCCGGCGTGCGGAACCCTATGCCGCGATGACCGTATTCGACGAAGTGCAGGGTTCGCCCTTGCGCTTCAACGCCGGTGAACTGGGCCGCAGCCATCTGGGCCACATCGTCGAAAACAGCGCGTTGGTGGAAGCCCTGTGGCA
>DATMWF010000226.1:0-3554 GCA_035562675.1 Arenimonas sp.
TACGCCAAGGGCGACAAACTTTACGTGCCTGTGTCGCAGCTGCATCTGGTTTCGCGTTACTCGGGCGCCAGCGCCGAGCAGGCACCGCTGCATAGCCTGGGCGGCGAAGCCTGGGAAAAAGCCAAGCGCAAGGCAGCTGAAAAAGTTCACGATGTGGCCGCTGAACTGCTCGAGATACAGGCCAAGCGCCTGGCGCAGACCGGCTTCGGACTGAGCGCCGAACGCGCCCTGTACGATCGTTTCGCCTCGGCATTCCCGTTTGAGGAAACACCCGACCAGCAGCAGGCCATCGAGACCGTACTGGACGACATGGCGCAGAACAGCCCGATGGACCGCGTAGTGTGCGGCGACGTCGGCTTCGGAAAGACCGAAGTGGCGCTGCGTGCGGCATTCGTGGCGGCCATGGCCGGCAAGCAGGTGGCCGTGCTGGTGCCAACCACCCTGCTGGCCGAGCAGCATTACCGGAATTTCAGCGACCGCTTCGCCGACTGGCCGATCAAGGTCGAGGTGCTGTCGCGCTTCAAAAGCGCGAAGGAAGTGAAAGCCGCGCTCGAGCTGTTGGCGGTTGGCAGGATCGACGTGATCATCGGCACGCACCGCCTGCTGCAGAAAGACGTAGCCTTCGACGACCTGGGTCTGGTCATCGTCGATGAGGAGCAGCGCTTCGGCGTGCGCCATAAAGAAGCGTTGAAGGCCCTGAAGGCCAACGTGCATCTGCTGACGCTGACCGCGACGCCGATTCCGCGCACGCTCAACATGGCGATGAGCGGCCTGCGCCAGCTGTCGATCATCGGCACGCCGCCGGCGCATCGGGTGGCGGTCAAGACCTTCATCTGCCAATGGGACAACGCCACCCTGCTGGAAGCCTTCCAGCGCGAACTGGCGCGTGGCGGCCAGGTATATTTCCTGCACAACGACATCGACACCATCGAGAAGACCGCACGCGAGCTGCAGGACATGGTGCCCGGCGCGCGCGTGCGTTTCGCCCACGGACAGATGCCAGAACGCCAGCTGGAACAGACCATGCTGGATTTCCACAAGCAGCGCTTCAACATCCTGGTGTCGACCACCATCATCGAATCCGGCATCGACATCCCGAGCGCCAACACCATCATCATCAACCGCGCCGACCGGTTCGGACTGGCTCAGCTCCACCAGCTGCGCGGCCGGGTCGGCCGCTCGCATCACCGGGCGTATGCCTACCTGATCGTGCCGAACCTGAAAACCATCACCGCGGACGCACAGAAACGCCTCGACGCCCTGGCCTCACTGGAAGAACTCGGCGCCGGGTTCACCCTGTCCACCCACGACCTGGAAATCCGCGGCGCCGGCGAACTGCTGGGCGAAGGCCAATCCGGGCAGATCACCGAAGTCGGCTTCGCGTTGTACGCGCAATATCTGGAGCGCGCCGTCGCCTCCATCAAGGACGGTAAAATCCCCGATGTGCTGGCCGCCCAGGATCATTCCGCACAGATCAACCTGCACAGCCCTGCCCTGTTCCCGGAACACTACATCGACGATGTGCATGTACGCCTCACGCTCTACAAGCGCATCGCCTCGGCGAAAAACGCGGAGTCGCTGGGCGACCTGCAGATCGAACTGATCGACCGCTTCGGGCTGCTCGAGCCGGCCACCCGGCATCTGTTCGACTGCGCCGAACTGCGCCTGATGGCCGAACAGCTAGGTATCCGAAAAATCGACCTGAACGACCAGGGCGGCCGCATCCATTTCAACGCCAAGCCGAACATCGATCCGTTCACGGTCATCCAGCTGATCCAGAAGAATCCGAAAAACTACACGATGGAAGGTTCGGATAGAATCAGGATCACCACAAAAACTGAAACCGGTGAGCAGCGGGTCTTGTTCCTGCGCGCTTTGCTGGGCGTACTGGGAGCCAAGCCGCGATGAAACGACTGCTGATATCCGCCGCGATCGCACTGCTTGGCAGCGCATCCGTCGATGCGCAAAGCCATACGGTATTCCTGGTCCGCCATGCCGAGAAGGCGGCTGGCCAAGGCAACGACCCCGAACTGACCGCCGAAGGCCGGGAGCGCGCCCTGCGCCTTCGCGACGCACTGCAACCGGCCAGCCCGGCGGCAATCTACACCACCCAATTCCAGCGCACGCAGCAGACCGCGCAGCCCTTGGCCGATGCATTGAACCTGACGGTCACTGTCATCGAAACCAGCAAGGAAGATGCGGAAAAATATCCGGAGGTACTGCGGGAGCGCATCTGCGCGCTGCCAAACGGCGCCAGCGCCGTGGTGGTGGGCCACAGCAACACCGTGCCTGACATCGTCCATGCGTGGACGCATGCGCCGGTCAAAGCGATCGAGGATGGCGAATTCGACCGCCTGTTCATGGTCAAACTGGATAAATGCCAGGTCAGCGGCAGCCTGGACCTGCGCTATTGAGCACATACGCCGCTTGCCTGCGTTACAATGCCCCTCAAAACCACCTGGAGAACCGCGATGAATAAACTGATCCTGACCCTGGCCGTCTGCGGCCTGCTCAGCGCCTGCGGCGACAAGCAAGAAGACGGGAAGCCGGCCGCCGAATCCAAGACGGTGAACGTTTACAACTGGAGCGACTACATCGCGGAAGACACCATCGCCAATTTCGAGAAGGAAACCGGCATCAAGGTGGTGTACGACGTGTATGACGGCAACGAAACCCTGGAAGCCAAGCTGCTGGCCGGTTCATCCGGTTATGACGTGGTATTCCCTTCCGCGCGTCCGTTCGCCGAAAAGCATATCGCCGCCGGCATCTACGCCGATCTCGACAAGACGGCGCTGACCAACTGGTCCAACAACGACCCGGGCATCCTGGTCTCACTGGAGGCGATCGACGCCGGCAACGCCAAACTGGCCCCCTACATGTGGGGAACCACCGGCATCGGCTACAACGTCAAGAAAGTGCGCGAAATCCTTGGCCCGGACGCCGTTCTGGACAGCTGGTCGATGATCTTCGATCCGGCCATCGCCGGAAAGCTGGCGGCGTGCGGCATCGCGGTGCTGGACGACCCGGAGGATTCGTTCACCTCCGCCCTGCTCTGGAAAGGCCTGGACCCGAAAGTGTCCGACGCCGCCAGCCTTGAAGCCGTGAAAGCCGCCTTCATGGGCACCCGCCCGAACATCACCTATTTCCATTCCTCGAAATACATCACCGACCTGGCCAACGGCGACATCTGCGTGGCCATGGGCTATTCGGGCGACGTGTTCCAGGCCCGTGACCGCGCGGAAGAAGCCAAGAACGGCATTGAAATCGCGTTCGTGATCCCGAAAGAAGGCGCCGCCCGCTGGGTCGACGTGATGGCGGTGCCGTCCGACGCACCCAACAAGGCCAACGCCATGAAATTCATCAACTACATGATGAAACCGGAAGTGGCCGCCGGCGTCAGCAATTACGTGTGGTACGCCACCCCGAACGCCAAGGCGATGCCGTTGCTCGACCCGGAACTTTCCGGCGATGAATCGGTGTTCCCGAAAGCCGAGGTGCTGGCCAAACTGGTCGATCCGGCCAGCTTCCCGCAGGATGTGCAGCGCGAACGCGTA
>DATMWF010000227.1:0-2335 GCA_035562675.1 Arenimonas sp.
GCGGTCGGCGAGAAAGACGCGCTGATTTCCATCCACGGCAGGCTCAAGGGCCGCGATATCTGCGTCAGCGCCTTCGAGTTCCGCTTCATGGGCGGTTCCATGGGCTCCGTCGTCGGCGAACGTTTCGCCCTGGCCGCCGAACGCGCCATTGAATACCGCTGCCCGCTGGTGTGTTTTTCCGCCACCGGCGGCGCGCGCATGCAGGAAGGCCTGTTTTCCCTGATGCAGATGGCCAAGACCTCGGCCGCCATCGCCAGAATGCGTTCGCACGGGCTACCGTTCGTGTCGGTGCTGACCCATCCGACCACCGGCGGCGTCTCGGCGTCACTCGGCATGCTCGGCGACCTGAACATCGCCGAACCGAAGGCCCTGATCGGCTTCGCCGGACCGCGCGTGATCGAGCAGACCGTGCGCGAAACCCTGCCGGAAGGCTTCCAGCGCTCCGAATTCCTGGTCGAGCACGGCGCCGTCGACATCATCATCGACCGCCGTGAAATGCGCGACCGCCTGGCGGATCTTCTCGCCCTTATGATGAATCAGCCGAAACACGACAAGGAAGCCGTTTAACCATCATGTCAGCACGTAAATATTTCGGTACCGACGGTATCCGCGGACGCGTCGGCGAGGGTAACATCTCACCGGATTTCATCCTGAAACTGGGTTGGGCGGCCGGCATGGTGCTGTCCCAGAGCCGCGACAGCAAGCCCTTGGTGGTGATCGGCAAGGACACCCGCATTTCCGGCTATATGTTCGAATCGGCGCTCGAAGCCGGTTTCGTGGCGGCCGGCGTGGACGTGCGCATGCTCGGTCCGGTGCCGACGCCTGCCGTGGCGCACTTGACCCGGTCATTGCGCGCCGATGCCGGCATCGTCATCTCGGCTTCGCACAACCCGCACTACGACAACGGCATCAAGTTTTTTTCGGCCGAAGGCGAGAAAATCAGTGATGCCATGGAGCTGGCGATCGAGGCCATGCTCGAACAGCCGCTGACGGTGGTCAGCTCGGAGCGTCTGGGCAAGGTCAAGCGCATCGATGAAGCGCACAGCCGCTATGCCGAGCTGTGCAAGAACACCGTGCCGGAGAGTTTTTCGCTGCGTGGCCTGAAGATCGCACTGGACTGCGCGCATGGCGCGACGTATGCGTTGGCGCCGGAAGTTTTCTCCGAGCTGGGCGCGGAGGTGGTCAGCATCGGCGTTCATCCCGATGGCCTGAACATCAACAAAGACGTGGGCTCCACCCATCCCGCCGCGCTGCAGTCGTTCGTGAAGGCCGAAAAGGCCGATCTCGGCATCGCATTTGACGGCGACGGCGACCGCGTGCAGTTCGTCGATTCCGACGGCATCCTGCATGACGGCGATGCGCTGATCTTCATTTTGGCCGATTACTGGAAAAGCAGCGGGCGCCTGAAGGGGCCCGTGGTCGGCACGCTGATGAGCAATTACGCGCTGGAGCTGCATTGCCGGCAGAACGATATGCCGTTCATGCGCACCAACGTCGGCGACCGCTACGTGCACAAGGCCTTGACCGAACACGGCGGCAATCTCGGCGGCGAAGCCTCCGGGCATCTGCTGGTGCTCGACAGGACCAGCACCGGCGATGCCATCGTGGCCGCCCTGCAGGTTCTGGAGGCGCTCACCAGCCGGAAGCTGAGCCTGCAGCAGGCCTTGGCCGCTTACACGCCGTTTCCGCAGAAGACCGTCAACGTGCGTCTGCAGCCCGGTGCCAAGCCGTTGGCCGATCCGGCCGTGCAGTCCGCCAAGGCCGATGCGGAGAAGAGCCTTGAGGGTCGGGGCCGTTTGGTGCTGCGCGCCTCCGGCACCGAGCCGGTGGTGCGGGTGACCGTGGAAGCCAACGACGCCGCGTTGATGGAGCAGGTGCTCGGCGCGCTTTCCGAGGCGGTCAAAGCCGCCGTTTGAGCCAGGTCAAGGCAGGTTCAGCCTGCCGCCGTTAGACTAGCCCCTGAATGATTGGAGAGCGACATGAGCCAGATACCCACCTTAGACATCCGCCGTTTCGATTCCGACCGTGAGGCGTTCGTCGCCGATCTGGGCGCCGCCTACCGTGAATGGGGTTTCTGCGGCATCCGCGGCCATGGCGTCACCGACGAACTGATCCAGGGCGCCTACACCGCCGCGCAGGATTTCTTCGCGCTGCCGGAGGCGGTCAAGATGCAGTACCACCAGGCCGGCACCGGCGGCGCGCGCGGCTATACGCCGTTCGGCATCGAGACCGCCAAGGATTCGCAGTATCCGGACCTGAAGGAATTCTGGCATGTCGGCCGCGAGATCGCGCGCGATTCCGAATACGCCGGCATCATGGGCGAAAACCTGTGGCC
>DATMWF010000228.1:0-4827 GCA_035562675.1 Arenimonas sp.
ATGCTGATCGGCCGCGAGTTATTTGACGGTAAATACTAACTTTTAAGGAACAGCACATATGTCTTCTGTAGTGATTTTAGGCGCGAAACGCACCGCATTAGGGTCCTTATTGGGCCAGTTCACCGGCGTACCGGCCACGCAACTGGGCGCCACCGCCATCCAAGCGGCCCTGGAGCAGTCCGGGATAAACCCTGAGACCGTCGATGAAGTGATCATGGGCTGCGTGCTTCCCGCGGGCTTGGGCCAGGCGCCGGCCCGTCAGGCGGCCTTGGCGGCAGGCATCCCGGCCAAAGCCGGTGCAACCACCATCAATAAGGTCTGCGGCTCGGGTATGAAGGCAGTGATGTTCGGACACGACCTGATCAAGGCCGGCTCGGCGCAGGTGGTCGTGGCCGGTGGCATGGAATCGATGACCAATGCGCCGCATCTGCTGATGAACTCGCGGACCGGCATCCGCTACGGCAGCGCGGAAATGCTCGACCATATGGCGTGGGACGGCCTCACCAACCCCTACGACAAACAATCCATGGGCGTGTTCGGCGAACTGTGCGTGGAAAAATACGGATTCAGCCGCGAACAGCAAGATGCCTTCGCCGCCGAATCGGTGCAACGCGCCCTGAACGCGCAGAAATCTGGCGCGTTCAGCGCTGAAATAGCGCCGGTGAAGGTCATCACTCGCAAAGGCGAAACGCTTTTCGACCAGGATGAACAGCCCGGCAAGTGTGATATCGGGAAAATCCCGACGCTGCGCCCGGCCTTCAAGAAGGATGGCACCATCACCGCCGCCAGCTCCTCCAGCATCAACGACGGCGGCGCGGCACTGGTCCTGAGCAGCGAAGCCTTCGCCAGCGCCGAAGGCCTTGCACCCATCGCGCGCATCGTCGCCCAGGCCGGATTCGCCCAGGCGCCGGAATGGTTCACCACCGCGCCGGTCGGCGCGATCCAGGCCGTCCTGGCCAAAGCCGGCTGGAACGTCGAAGACGTGGACCTGTTCGAAATCAATGAAGCCTTCGCCACCGTCGCCATGGCACCCATCCACGAACTGGGCATCCCGCATGCCAAAGTCAACGTCAACGGCGGCGCTTGCGCACTCGGCCACCCGATCGGCGCTTCAGGCGCCCGGATCCTGGTCACGCTGATCCATGCGTTGCAGGCCAGAGGATTGCGCAAAGGGGTTGCAAGCCTTTGTATTGGTGGGGGCGAAGCCACTGCTTTGGCGGTGGAACTTTGCTGAATGAACATTTTTTTTACTTTTTGCTCACAAATGCTTGACTAATTTGGAGAAACTGGCATTATTAGCGCTACGTGCGTGATAACGCACGTTTTTTTAAATCAAAATTCAATATTGAACCGAGGAATTACCATGTCTTTGAACAAAACTCTGATCGCTTTGGCCTTCGCACTGGCTCTGACCGCCTGCTCGAAGCAAGAAGAAGCCACCACTGAAGCCGCTGCTGACGCCACCGCCGAAGCTGCTGTTGCAACTGACGCCGCTGCCGACGCAACTGCCGCTGCCGCTGACGCGACCGCTGAAGTTGCCGCTGACGCAACTGCCGTTGCTGCTGACGCTGCCGTTGCCGCTGACGCCGCTGCTGACGCCGCCGCTCCTGCTGCTGACGCCGCTGCCGCTGCTGACGCCGCCGCTGCTCCTGCTGAAGAAGTAAAGCAATAATAGCCGACTCCGTCGATTATTGAAAAAACCGCCGGCAACGGCGGTTTTTTTTTAGCTACACTGTACAGATTCCAGATCCGGACCCAACCGCCGACATGCCTAAACTCTCCAGCGCCATCGATACAGGTTCAAACGAATTCGCCGAAAATTCAGCCGCCATGCGCCTGCAGACGGAAGCCCTGCGCGACCGCTTGGACCACGTCTTCCTGGGCGGCGGCGCATCGGCCTGCGCAAAGCATGTCAGCCGCGGCAAGCTTCTGCCCAGGGACCGCATCAATGCGCTGGTCGATCCGGGCAGTCCGTTCCTGGAGTTTTCCGCCTTGGCCGCCGACGGCCAATACCATGACCAGGCGCCGGGCGCCGGCCTGATCACCGGCATCGGGTGCGTGAACGGCACCGAGGTGGTGATCGTGGCCAATGACGCCACCGTCAAAGGCGGCACCTACTTCCCGATGACCGTGAAAAAACACCTGCGGGCGCAGGAGATCGCGATGGAGAACCATCTGCCCTGCATCTATCTGGTGGATTCCGGCGGCGCCTTCCTGCCCTTGCAGGATGAAGTGTTTCCCGACAAGGAGCATTTCGGACGCATTTTCTATAACCAGGCGCGCATGAGCGCGCTGAACATTCCGCAGATCGCCGTGGTCATGGGCTCGTGCACGGCCGGCGGGGCCTATGTGCCAGCCATGTGCGATGAAAGCATCATCGTCCGCGAGCAGGGCACCATTTTCCTCGGCGGACCGCCGCTGGTCAAAGCCGCCACCGGCGAGATCGTCGATGCCGAGAGCCTGGGCGGTGCCGACGTGCATACCGGCATATCGGGCGTTGCCGACCATTTCGCGGAAAACGACGAGCATGCGCTGAGCATAGCGCGCGACATCGTGGCCAACCTGAACCGTGTCAAACCCCGGCAGCTTGCCACCCAGACCCCGCTGGAGCCGCTGTATGACGCCCAGGAGCTGTATGGCATCGTCCCGAAAGACACGCGCCGGCCTTTCGATGTCAGGGAAATCATCGCACGGCTCGTGGATGCCTCGGAATTCCAGGAATTCAAGGCCCGGTACGGCAAAACCCTGATCACCGGCTTCGCGCATATCCATGGCATGCCGGTCGGCATCGTCGCCAACAACGGCATCCTGTTTCCGGAAAGCGCGCTCAAGGGCGCGCATTTCATCGAGCTGTGCAACCAGCGCAACATCCCCCTGGTTTTCCTGCAGAACATCACCGGATTCATGGTCGGGAAAAAATACGAACATGCCGGCATCGCCAAGGACGGCGCCAAAATGGTCACCGCGGTGGCATGTTCGCACGTTCCGAAATTCACCGTACTGATCGGCGGCAGCTTCGGCGCCGGCAACTACGCCATGTGCGGCCGCGCGTATGGCGCCCGTTTCCTGTGGTCATGGCCGAACGCGCGCATCTCGGTGATGGGCGGCGAACAGGCGGCGGCGGTGCTGGCCACGGTCAAGCGCGACGGTTTTGAAGCTGCCGGCAAGGACTGGTCGGCCGAGGACGAGGAAGCGTTCAAGGCGCCGATCCGCGAGCAATACGAACGTCAGGGCCATCCGTTCTATGCCAGCAGCCGTTTGTGGGATGACGGCGTCATCGATCCCGTGGATACCCGCCGGGTCCTGGCGCTGGCCATCTCGGCGTCCTTGAACGCGCCGATTGAAAGGCGGAACTACGGCGTATTCAGGATGTGATCAGGCGCACTTCCGGCAAGTGCTGCAGTGGGAATTGCAGCTTGTCGGAATGGCCGCCGCCGGACGAAGGCGCTGTCCGAGGCGCTTGAGCCAGGCGGAATGCCTGGTTTCAAGGAAAAAGCTCAGCCGGGCCTGAGACTGCCAGGACCAGGACGGCAGGTATTTGCGCAGCAGGCGCCACACGCACCAAAGCACCAGCGCGTAAATGATCAGATGCTGCACAAGCCCGCTCATGACAGCCAGCGCGTGCACTGATAGACCAGGAACGCGAATGCATAGGCCAGGCCGAACAGGTACACCACCGCATAGGTGGTGTACTTCCAGGAATTGGTTTCGCGCTTGATGGTGGCGATGGT
This sequence comes from Arenimonas sp., assembly GCA_035562675.1. Lineage (GTDB taxonomy): Bacteria > Pseudomonadota > Gammaproteobacteria > Xanthomonadales > Xanthomonadaceae > Arenimonas. The sequence continues at coordinate 3,732 of DATMWF010000228.1, forward strand.
GGAAATGCATTGCGGCGCGAACACGTACCAGGTCAGCACCGAAAGCGCGGTGGCCAACGACCATTGGCTGGCGATGATGCTTCCGAGCTGGCTGGCGCTGTCGCCCGTGGACGATATCGCATACACGGTGGCCAGGCCCGCCACCGCGACTTCACGTGCCGCCATGCCGGGGATCAGCGCCAGTACGATCTGCCAATTGAAGCCGATCGGCGCGAACAGCGGCGCCATGAAGTGTCCTATCCGCCCGGCGAAGCTGTATTCGATGGCCGGCAGCGTGGCATCGGCGGGCGCCCCCGGGAAACTGGACAGGAACCAGAGCAGCACCGTCAGCGTCAGGATGATGCCGCCGACCCGGCGCAGGAAAATGCGCGTACGGTCCCACAGGCCGATGGCCAGGTCGCGCGGATTGGGCACGCGGTAGGACGGCAGCTCAAGCAGCAGTGCATGGTCCGACTTCTGGGTATTGAAGCGTTTCATGACATAGGCGACCGCGAACACGCTGACGATGCCGAACACATACAGGGCCAACAGCACGATGCCCTGCAGATTGAACCAGCCCAGCACATCCTGTTCGGGAATGAAGGCCCCGATCAACAGGGTGTAGACCGGCAGACGCGCGGAACAGGTGGTCAACGGCGCGACCATGATGGTGGCCAACCTGTCGCGCGGATCCTGGATGGAGCGCGTGGCCATGATGCCGGGCACGGCACAGGCATAACTGGAAAGCAGGGGTATGAAAGACCGCCCGGTCAACCCGGAGGCGAACATCACCCGGTCGAGCAGGAAGGCGGCACGCGGCAGATAGCCGGACTCCTCCAAGGCGAGGATGAACGCGAACAGGATCAGGATCTGCGGCAGGAATTCCAATACGGTGCCGAGCCCTCCGAAAATGCCGTCCTGCAGCAGACTGAGCAGGATGCCCTCGGGGAGGACCCGCCCGACCTGGCCGGACAGCCATTGCACCGTGCCGGATATGCCGTCCTGGAACGGCGCGGCCCAGGCATATACCGCCTGGAACATGAAAAACAGGACGAACCCCAGAATCAACAGCCCGAAAAACGGATGCAGCAGCCAGCGGTCCAGGCCGTCGTCCAGC
>DATMWF010000229.1:0-6152 GCA_035562675.1 Arenimonas sp.
AGCCTTCGCCTCCGAAGACGCCACGGTGGTCATCGGTACCGTGCTGGACGACAGCATGGGCGACGAAGTGCGGGTCACGGTGGTCGCCACCGGCCTGAACCAGTCGCGCGCCAAAGCACCACGCCCGGTATTGGTGGAAAAGCAGGCGCACGTCTGGCAGGCGACGGGAACCGACGGCCCGACGCCGTTCGATCCGGTCAGCCCTCCCGGCATGCCCGGTATTTCCGGCAGCCTGCGCCGTTCCGGCCGCACCGAGCCGTCGGTCAGCAGCCCGGCGACCGCCTTGAGCGACGCATCGGGTAGCCAAAGCTACCTGGATATCCCGTCGTTCCTGCGCCGTCAGGCCGACTAAGCGTCCGCGTCCGTTTCAAGCCCGTGCCGTTGTCCTTGCGGCACAGGGTATTTTTGGCTCGCCGGTCCGCCGGCGGGCCGCTTCTTTCGCGACAAGCGGCTTTGAATTACAATGCCGTGACAGTTTTAAGTCAGGGTTTCACCGCCAAAACCGGAATATTTACCTTAAAGTCACATTACGCACGCTAAAATTGCCCACATGATCAAACAACGCACACTGAAAAATGTCATCCGCGCCACCGGCGTGGGCTTGCACAGTGGCGAAAAAGTGTTCATGACCCTGCGCCCGGCCGCGGTCAACACCGGCATCGTGTTCCGCCGCATCGACCTGCCGCAGCCCGTTGAAGTCAAGGCCCAGGCCAATCTGGTCGGCCAAACCCAGCTGTGCACCGTGCTGGTGGACGAAAACAACGTCAAGATCAAGACCACCGAGCATCTGCTGGCCGCACTGGCCGGCTTGGGCGTGGACAACGCCTACATCGACCTGTCGTCCGAAGAAGTACCGATCATGGACGGCTCCGCCGGTCCTTTCGTGTTCCTGATCCAGTCGGCCGGCATCGAAGAGCAGAACGCGGCTAAGCGCTTCATCCGCATCACCAAGACCCTGCAGGTGACCGACGGCGACAAATGGGCCCGATTCGAGCCGTATAACGGCTTCAAAGTGGGTTTTACCATCGATTTCAAGCACCCAGCCTTCAAAAAGTCCGCCGCCAACGCCGAAATCGACTTTTCGACCACCTCGTTCGTCAAGGAAGTCAGCCGTGCCCGCACGTTCGGCTTCATGAAAGACATCGAGTACATGCGTGACCGCAACCTGGCGCTCGGCGGAAGCCTGGACAACGCCATCGTGCTGGACGACTACCGGGTGGTCAACGAAGACGGCCTGCGTTACGAAGACGAGTTCGTCAAACACAAGATCCTGGACGCCATCGGCGACCTGTATCTGATGGGCCATAGCATCATCGGCGCGTATTTCGCCTATAAATCCGGCCACGGCCTGAACAATCAATTGCTGCTCGCCCTGCTGGCCGACCCGAGCGCCTGGGAAGAAATCACCTTCGAAGAAGGGGTTGATGCGCCCATTTCCTTTGTGAATCCCGTCACAGTTTTCTGAGCGGATTTAACTGTTGCTGAACAAAATCAGCGAGTTAACTTAATTTTAACCGTCTGTTAACAGTTTCTTTGTCCTTTTCGTGGACAATACCCTCATCAACGATTCTCGTTTGCGACAAACGACGGGTCGACTTTGATTCTAATTTCAAGGGCATGGAGCCCTAGTGCGTTGGCACATGCCAGGACATCCTGGCCATGCAGGCGCAATTTGCCCTTCCAGACCGGATTGGCAACGTGAAAAACCAGTTTACCGGATTCCCAATTGGCCAAGCGGCAGTTTTTGGCCACGGCGTCCGGCAAACTACGACGCAGGTCGCGGTCCAGTGCTTCCAGGGAATGGGCACGCTGGATCAGGGCCGCAAGTCCCGAGCTTTCCAAAGCGCCAAGCGCTGTCAGTTCGGGTTTTGCCGGTTTGTCTGCGCCCATAAATACATTCTGTGAGTGGTTAATGTTCAACATCATTTTAGTGTCAAAACACCTTCGCGCACCGAAAAAAATCAATCTCAGCGACCAGCGTACCGCGGCGATCTTCGCCGGGTCTGTGCTATTGACCACATTGCTGGTGTTCAGCCTGGGTTTCGCCGCCAACAGCGCGGTCGGCAGCATGCAGCTGTCGAAACTCAAAGACCAGGTCGCCGAACAGAACCAACACATCGCCGAGCTGAAAGCCGATAACCAACGCGACATGAACGCCATGGCGCTGCGTCTGGCCGAACTGCAGGCCCAAGCCAACCGCCTGAACGCCCTCGGCATCCGCCTGACCCGTGACAGCAAACTGAGCGGCGGCGAGTTCGATTTCAACCGCACCCCGGGCGCCGGTGGCGGCGAAGGCAAGGCCGAAGACGTTTCCGGCGCCGACCTGGAAAAGAGCCTGAAGCAGCTGCAGGCCGAGTTCGAAACCTCCTCGCAGCAGCTGTCGGTGCTCGAATCGATGCTGTTCGAACAGGAACTGGAACTCAAATCGCAGCCGACCACCCGTCCGACCGACAGCTACGTGACCTCCGATTTCGGCTACCGCATGCACCCGGTGCTTGGTGGCCGCGCCCACCACAACGGCATCGATTTCGAAGCCGACATCGGTGACCCGGTGCGCTCGGCCGGCAACGGCCTGATCAAATTCGCCGGCTGGAAAGCCGGGTTCGGCAACGTGGTCGAGATCGACCACCAGAACGGCTATGTCACGCTGTACGCGCACAATTCGGCGTTCGTGGTCAAGGAAGGCGACATCGTCCGCGCCGGCCAAGTGGTCGCCAAAGCCGGCTCGACCGGCCGCTCGACCGGCCCGCATGTGCATTTCGAAGTGCATAAAGACGGCCGCCCGGTCAATCCGCGCGCCTTTTTGGATAAATCACGCGGTTGAAGACTTGATATACCAAATTCCGCCCACAGGTTAAAATAAGCGGCTATCTCCCCGGGTGGCCGTTTTCATTACCGGCTTTCCGGCATTATTCCTGTGTAAACAGGGCCCACACACTTCGGCTCATCCATGCTCAATAAATTGCTTACCAAACTCTTCGGCAGCCGTAACGAGCGCCTGCTTCGCCAGTATGAAAAAGACGTCCAGCGCATCAACCAGCTCGAGGACGGCCTGAAAGCGCTCAGCGACGCGGAGTTGAAAGCGAAAACGCAGGAATTCAAGCAGCGCGCCGAACAGGGCGAGAGCCTCGATAAACTCCTTCCCGAAGCCTTTGCGGTCTGCCGCGAAGCGTCGGTGCGCGCCCTGGGCCTGCGCCATTACGACGTGCAGCTGATCGGCGGCATGGTGCTGCATACCGGCCGGATCGCCGAAATGCGCACCGGCGAAGGCAAGACCCTGGTCGCCACCCTGCCGGTGTACCTGAACGCGCTGTCCGGCAAGGGCGTGCATGTGGTCACCGTCAACGATTACCTGGCGCGCCGCGACGCCGCGACCATGGGCAAGCTGTACAACTTCCTCGGCCTGAGCGTCGGCGTGGTGGTGCCCGGCATGCCGCACCACGAGAAGAAAGAAGCCTACGCGGCCGACATCACCTACGGCACCAACAACGAATACGGCTTCGACTACCTGCGCGACAACATGGCCAGCGGCAAGGACGACCGCTTCCAGCGCACGCTGAATTTCGCCATCGTCGACGAAGTCGACTCCATCCTGATCGACGAGGCGCGCACGCCGCTGATCATCTCCGGGCCGGCCGACGAATCGCCCGAGCTGTACATGAAGGTCAACCGCATCGTGCCGCAGTTCTCCAAGCAGGAAAAGGAAGACGGCGAAGGCGATTACTGGATCGACGAGAAATCCAAGCAGGTGCATCTGTCGGAAGCCGGCATGGAACACGCCGAGCAGATCCTGCGCGAAGCCGGCATCATCGCCGAGGACGACGGCCTGTATTCCGGCAGCAACCTGGCCGTGGTGCACCACCTGAACGCCGCCCTGCGCGCGCACGCGCTGTACCAGCGCGACGTCGATTACATCGTACGTGACGGCGAAGTCATCATCGTCGACGAATTCACCGGCCGCACCCTGCAGGGCCGGCGCTGGTCGGACGGCCTGCACCAGGCCGTCGAGGCCAAGGAAGGCGTGCCGATCCAGCGCGAGAACCAGACCCTGGCGTCGATCACCTTCCAGAACTATTTCCGCATGTACGCCAAGCTGGCCGGCATGACCGGCACCGCCGACACCGAAGCCTACGAATTCCAGAACATCTACGGCCTGGAAGTGGTGGTCATCCCGACCCACCGCCCGATGATCCGCAAGGACGACCCGGACCTGGTGTACCTGACCCGCGACGCGAAATTCAAGGCCGTGGTCGAGGACATCAAACGCTGCTTCGAAACCGGCCAGCCGGTATTGGTCGGCACCACCTCCATCGAAACCTCGGAGCTGCTGTCCGGCGAGCTGGTCAAGGCCGGCATCGCGCACGAAGTGCTGAACGCCAAGCAGCATGAGCGCGAGGCGCACATCGTGGCGCAGGCCGGTGCCGCGAAATCGGTCACCATCGCCACCAACATGGCCGGCCGGGGCACCGACATCGTGCTCGGCGGCAACCTGGAAGCCGACCTGCAGGTGTTGGGCGAAGACGCCGACGCGTCCGCCGTCGCGCAGGCCAAGGCCGACTGGCAGGTCCGCCATGACAACGTGGTCGCCCTGGGCGGCCTGCACATCATCGGCACCGAACGCCACGAATCGCGCCGCATCGACAACCAGCTGCGCGGCCGTTCCGGCCGCCAGGGCGATCCGGGTTCGTCCCGCTTCTACCTGTCGCTGGAAGACAACCTGATGCGCATCTTCGCCGCCGACTGGGTGCAGACCGCCATGCGCCGCATGGGCATGAAGGAAGACGAAGTGATCGAGTCGGCGCTGGTTTCCCGGCAGATCCAGAACGCCCAGCGCAAGGTCGAGGCGCACAACTTCGACATGCGCAAGAACCTGCTGGAATACGACGACGTCGCCAACGACCAGCGCAAGGTCATCTACCAGCAGCGCAACGAGCTGCTGGAAGCCGATGACGTGGCCGAGACCGTGGCCGCCATCCGCGAAGACGTGGTCGACGAGCAGGTGCGCAAGTTCGTGCCGCGCGACTCCATCGACGAGCAGTGGGACCTGCCGGGCCTCGAGCAGTCGCTGCTCGAGCAGTTCTCCGTGCAGGTCGACCTGCAGGGCCTGCATGCCGCCCGCGAAGAGCTGGACGACCATGCCATCGCCAAGGCCGTGCAGGACAAGGTCGCCGGCCACTTCGCCGGCAAGGAAGCGCAGATCGGCCAGGACATGGCGCGCCAGCTCGAGAAGCACATCATGCTGAACGTGCTCGACCAGACCTGGAAAGAGCACCTGGCGCGCATGGATTACCTGCGCCAGGGCATCCATCTGCGCGGTTACGCCCAGAAGCAGCCGAAGCAGGAATACAAGCGCGAAAGCTTCGAGCTGTTCTCCGAAATGCTCGAGAAGGTCAAGCTGGACGTGATCACCATGCTGGCCCGCGTCCGCATCCGCGACGAAGACGAAGTGGCCGCCATGGAAGAGGCCGACCGCCTGCGCCACGAGCAGCAGGCCCAGCAGATGAACTTCCAGCACCCGAGCGTCGGCTCGGTCGGCGCCGACGAGGAACTCGGCGAGATGGGCATGATCAAATCGGCCACCGGCCCGAAAGTCGGCCGCAACGACCCGTGCCCCTGCGGCAGCGGCAAGAAATTCAAACAATGTCACGGACAGTTAACGTAATGCGCAAAACGACGAACAATTCCCCCCGCATGGTACCCGTCGCCGCCGGCGTGCTGACGGATTCCAGCGGCCGGGTCTTGCTGGCGCGCCGGATCACCGGCCGCGATCTGGCCGGTGCCTGGGAATTCCCGGGCGGCAAGATCGAACGCAACGAATCGGCCGAAGACGCGCTCAAGCGCGAACTGAAGGAAGAGCTCGGCATCGACGTGATCAGCACCGAACCGCTGATGTCGATTCCCCAGCATGCCGGCAACAAGAGCATCAAGCTCGACGTGTTCAAGGTCACCAAATACACCGGCCAGCCGCGCGGCATGGAAAACCAAGCCCTGGCCTGGGTGCCGAACAACAAGCTGACCTCCTATCCGATGCCGCCGGCCGACCTGCCGGTGGTGGCCGCGCTGCAGAAACCCGCGCACTACCTGATCACCCCGGAACCGACCACCGACACCACCCGCTTCCTGCGCGAGCTGGACGCCGCCCTGGCGCAGGG
>DATMWF010000230.1:0-26222 GCA_035562675.1 Arenimonas sp.
CTGATGCCGGACGGCAGTTCGCGCTTTTCCATCGGCGGCCGGAAGATCCACCACTACATGGGCACCTCCACGTTCGCGCAGTACACCGTGGTGCCGGAAATCGCGCTGGCCAAGATCCGCGAAGACGCGCCGTTCGACAAGGTCTGCTACATCGGCTGCGGGGTCACCACCGGCATCGGTGCGGTGATCTACACCGCGAAGGTGGAACCGGGTTCACGCGTCGTGGTGTTCGGCCTCGGCGGCATCGGCTTGAACGTTATCCAGGGCGCGCGCATGGCCGGCGCGGCGCAGATCATCGGCGTCGACATCAATCCGGCACGTAAAGAAATCGCCACTAAATTCGGCATGACCGATTTCGTCAATCCGAAAGAAGTGGAGGGCGATTTAGTGGCGTACTTGGTGTCACTGACCAAAGGCGGCGCGGATTACTCCTTCGAATGCATCGGTAACACCACCGTGATGCGCCAGGCGCTGGAATGCTGCCACAAGGGCTGGGGCACCAGCGTCATAATCGGCGTGGCGGCGGCTGGCCAGGAAATTTCCACCCGTCCGTTTCAATTGGTCACCGGCCGCAACTGGCGCGGCTCGGCTTTCGGCGGTGCGCGCGGCCGTACCGACGTGCCGAAGATCGTCGACTGGTACATGGAAGGCAAGATCGACATCGATTCGCTGATTACCCATACCATGCCGCTGGAGCGTATCAACGAAGGCTTTGATTTAATGCACCGCGGCGAATCGATCCGCGGCGTGGTGATTTACTGACATGGGCATACCGGCATTCGAAGTGCTGAGCGAGAAGCGCTGCTTCGGCGGCGTGCAGGGTTTCTACCGCTTCGAATCCAAAGCCTGCGGCGGGCCGATCCGCTTCGGTGTATTCCGCCCGGATCGGCAAGGCCATGTGCCGGCGCTGCTGTTCCTGGCCGGGCTCACCTGCAGCGAGGAAACCTTCGCCATCAAGGCCGGCGCGCAGCGCCTGGCGGCGGAGCTCGGCATCGCGCTGGTGACACCGGATACCAGCCCCCGTGACACCGGCCTGCCCGGCGCCACCGGCGATTGGGAGTTCGGCGAAGGCGCCGGCTTCTGGCTGGATGCCACACAGGCGCCGTATGCCGGACGCTTCGCGATGGAAAGCGCGGTCACCCGCGAACTGCCGATGCTGCTGGATGCGCACTTTCAGATTGACGTGGGCCGCATGGGCATCAGCGGGCATTCCATGGGCGGCCACGGCGCGCTCACGCTCGCCCTGCGCCACCCGGGCCTGTACCGCTCACTGTCGGCGTTCGCGCCGATCGTAGCGCCGATGCAGGTGCCGTGGGGTCAGAAGGCTTTCCCGCGCTATCTGGGCGAAGATGAAAGCGCCTGGCGCGCGCACGACGCCACGGCATTGATTGAAGACGGCCAGCGCTTCGACGGCCCGATCCTGATCGACCAAGGTGCGGATGATGCATTCCTGGCCGGACAACTGCGCCCGGAGTTATTGCAAACGGCCTGCGCTGCCGCCAACCAGCCGCTTCAGTTGCGCATGCAGCCGGGTTACGACCACAGCTATTGGTTCGTTCAGACGTTTGTTGAAGACCATCTAAGGCATCATTATAAGCATATGTACAACAAACCCTAAATTGTCATTTAGTCATTTGGAACAACTGACCCAACTCCAATGATGCACGCTTTAATCCGTTCCTCGGGGTTCGACAATGCATTAAAGCCGGTGAAATGCTGAACAAAATTCGAGATTGTCCATTCAGGGTCATTCAATAAATCTTTTCGAATATCTTTCAGTAATAACGGACGATTACGTTTACCAGTTAGTCGCTCAAACCACTTAGGCCTAATTACATCTAGCCAACGAGAGGCAACTTGGTCCCAATCCGGCTGCATATCATCTGACTTTCGTTGCAACATATTTGAAATATTCTGCAAGTGCTCTAACCATACCTGACGCTCACAACTTGATGCATATTCAATGAGCTTAGGCAAAATATGAGCCATTTCCTCTAAAGCCCTCTGTTTTTTCCGAGATAATAAAGCCCTCTCTACATCTGGCAATCTACCTAAAAAATGTCGGAGAGTACCTGCACTCTCATAATCTAACGGCAAGTTTTCAATCTCAGGGCCGAGGCGACTCCTTAAGCCATCTGAAACCAATGATAATGTCTTAATAGCAGCTGCGGATTTTGATGGCATAAATATCCATCGGGGCGCTCCAAATGGCCCAGAATTTAAACAGAAAAATGCCCATGGCTGATCAGATTTGACTAAGCTGACACGAGACATCACACACTCTGAAACTTGGCGATATTGTTCGTAAATTTCTGAATCAATAAGCGCCCTTGGCCCTGAAATCAGATCTCTAACAGGCTGGAATGCATCATCGATGCCGTCCCAAGCCCCGGCACCCTCATTTTCGTACTCAGCAATAAGAGTCGCAGTTGAGATTGGGGAAGATGATTCAATTTGCAAATGCTCGGGCAAAGGCATATTTGAACCGAGCAATCGGTCAACTGTCTCATAACGTTCAATAAATCGCTCATCGCTGGCCAATGCAAACTCTTGAGCATCTTCAGGCCACCACGCTTGTATTGCGTCATGCGGGCTGTCCATACGATCTACACGTCCAACCCGCTGCTCCGCAATGCGAACAACTGATGGCATATCCAAATGAACCAAAGCCGAAGCTTGCTGTAAATTAACACCTTCTGACAAGCTATCTGAGCAAAGTCCGATGATGCCTCTTTCAAGTGAGCCATGCTCGAATTTCTTTAATAGCTCATCTCGGTCAGAGCTGACATCACCCCAAGCAAGTAAAATTTGGCTAATGCCATTTTCTAACAGTAACTGTCTAATGAGCGCTAGGGAGATCGGGCGGCTGTCGAAAGCCAGTATCAATCCATGTCTACTAATCAAATCCTGTAATAGTTTCGCTTTTTGAACTTCACGATGTTCGCTCATCAGCATTACGAGGCGGCCAATTTCCAAATATATTGCGTGATCATGCTCGCATGCAGCATGATGTAAAGCTTCTTCTGAAAGCCAGTCAGGAAGTGAAATACTGAGCAAGTTTCGAGGAATTTTTCCGCGTATATTTATTAACGCACCACATTGATTTCCCGTTTCGCTTTTCTTCGAAAAACCTTTGAGATTAAAGGAATCAATGGCAGCTGAAGTACCATGAATATGCTCAAATAAGGCGGCGCGCGAAGAACGCAGCGAACCCATAACGATATATCTGGATAATTTCTTTGCCGAATTTAGTCGACCAGAGAGGTAACGCTCCTCACTGACTCCCTGCTTAGTGAGAACATCAGGCATTTCTATCGGTTTAACGAAATGAGTTACGCCATAGAGCTGATCACATAATTCACGTATCTGCTTTGCAATATTTCTGTCTACTTCAGGTTCATTCAACTTATAGACATGAGGCTCGTGCAATGGGAATCGACAGCAGCGTCCATTTTTGTCACGATACATTTCCGGCTCACGGTCAATCAATGAATTCAACACTCGTTTCGTGCGCCTAACCGTAAATCTCTGAATTTCCCGTCTGAGCAAATCAATCTCACTCTCGGTCAAGGATCGAGAAAGATTTTTTACCCCTAGCATCTTTTGAAACGCTTTAAGGGTTGATTCTGCCAAATTATCGGCACCGAGCATATCTGCGATTCGCAATAAATCAGTCACACCCCGATTGATCGGAGTTGCAGTCAACAATACAACGTGATCAGCCATATTTCTGAGCAACTGCTGAGTACGATTTGATTTAAAATTGAGAAAATTATGACCCTCATCAATGCACAGCAGTTGCGCCTTCCGCAACGCCGCAATGCTCAATTCATGTCCACGGCTTTTCTCATGGCTTAATTCTCCATGTGAGTTTACATCCAAAGAAATGCCAGAAGAATGTGCTTCACGCACCCAATTATCCTTTACAGATGGAGGGCAAATCATCAGCGACTTGCCTTGACGCAATCTCCCATCTCTGAGTATTTGATCACGCACTGCACCAATCAGGTAAGTGCCCATTTTAGTTTTACCGGCACCTGTAGCATCTGCAATCAGCACACTTCCTTCGTTGGACAAAACATACAGCGCTTGTGCGATACCCTGCTTTTGACTAGGCCAAAGTTTACCTGCATCACCTAAGTAATCTTCACGTAGATATGCCTCAGCCCACTCTCCCTCCAATAACTCTGCGCTCGCTCTGGCAAGCGCTTCTTGCCAACTAACTGCTTTGATGAGCTGCTCTAATAGTGCTATCAATTCTTCACCATAATCTGTCCCTAATAGCCAGTAATTCTCGGCTATTTGAAACAGCTCATTATATCTTTGCGACTCAGCGCCGACTCTTAGGAAGCGTGCATTTGCCTCATGCTGACTTATTAAACCAGGGCGCGTAAAATTGCTCGACCCCAAGGATGCTGCATTATCGCCACAATAGATTTTCGCGTGCAGCCGAGTTCCCCCACGCAAATACCTTGCTTTAACTTTTCCGGATTTCAAACAATTAATGAAATGGATAAGCGCAGCCGATCGAAGCAGTGAAATTCCGCGCTTAAGCCAATAACTCATGACTTCATCGGGCAAATCACTTTTAATTAATCGATATTCTTCTCGTCGCGAAGGAAATGGCTCGCTCCCAAACAGTAACCGAATTTCATCAGAACCTTGACTTTCTTGTACCAAGTCAATTAACCAATCTAGGCTTGTATAGCCCGCGACGATAATAGATTTGCGCGATGAAGTTATATCTTTCCAAATAAAGTCTTTGACGTGTTTCGGACTAATATTTAACGGAAAACGGGCCGCTTCTGGCCAATTTTTTTTAGATGATTCACCACTTCTGAAGGCATGTCCAAATAAATCATTTAAGGATTGCTGGCTGTCTCTCGTCATATCGAATCCATTCGTTTCAACATAGGCACTAAAACCCATACCTTAAAAACCCGCCATCGACCGCTATGCATTCGCCGGTGATGTAGCTCGAGGCAGGCATTGCCAGGAACGCCACGGCGGCGGCCACTTCCTCCGGTTCGCCGATGCGTTTCATCGGCGTGCGGGAAAGCACTTCCTCGAAATATTCGGGGTTGGACAAGGCTTCGGAGGTACGCCGGGTGCGGATGTACCATGGCGCCACCGAATTGACCCGGATGCCGTCGGAGGCCCACTCGCAGGCCAGGTTACGGGTCAGCTGGTGCACCGCCGATTTGCTCAGGCCGTACAGCGGGCCGGTGCGCACGTGGGTCAGGCCGGACACGCTGCCGACGTTGATGATGCTGGCGCTGCCATGTTGCTTCAGGAACGGATGCGCCAGGCGCGACAGTTCGAACAGCGCGTGCACATTGGTGTCCAGCACGGCGGCGAAATCGCTTTCGGTGAGCTCCAGCGTGGCTTTCTTCACGTTCACGCCGGCATTGTTGACCAGGATCGACAGCGGCGGATCCAGGTCGGCGATCCAATCGAAGATTTCCTGACGCTGTTCGGCGTCGGACACATCGGCCGCGAAATGGCGCACCAGCGCGCCGTCCACGTCGTCTTCGATTTCGGCGGCGGCGTTGGCCAGCAGGGCCTCGTCACGCGCCACCATCAGCACTTCCGCGCCGAGCCGGGCGAACTCGGCCGCCACCGCACGGCCGATTCCGGCACTGGCGCCGGTGATCAGCGCCGCCTGTCCGTCCAGCCGCCAGCGCTTATGCATGGCTCAGAACGCGCAGAAACAATGCGCGACGGCATTGACCGGCTTGCTGCCGTTGCGGTTCAGCCACAGCAGGTCGGCGCCGACCCGTTGGCCGAGCTGCGTCTGGTTGGCCAAGGCCAAGGCCGGCGCGAATTGACGCACCAGACCCTGGGTGGCGCTGTTGCGCGACAGGTTTTCCAGGAACTGCTCGAACGGCGATATCGGCGTTTCGATGTAATCGACGTCATAGGCGCCTTGCTTCAGCTTGGCCCGGGAGGCGGCGTCGGCGACGGCATCGGAAATGCCGCCGAAGGCGTCGATCAGGCCTTTTTCCTTGGCTTGTGCGCCCGACCAGACACGCCCGCGGGCATTGGCGTCGATCTGTTCATAGGTCTGCTTGCGGGCTTTCGACACGTTGCCGATGAACTGCGCATAGCCGTGTTCGATCACCGACTGGATAACCTGCCTGGCGGGCTCATCCATCGGCCGGCTGAAGTCGAAGGCGCCGCCCCACGGCGTGGTGGTCACGCCGTCGGAACGGATGCCGATTTTTTCGAGCGCGCGCGGCGCGCGGATCATCAGGCCGAAGATGCCGATAGAGCCGGTGACGGTCGATTCATCGGCGTAGATCCTGTCGGCGTTCATCGAAATCCAGTAGCCGCCGGAAGCCGCCACGTTGGCCATCGACACCACCACCGGCTTGCCGGCGGCTTTGGTCAGCTCCACTTCGCGGCGGATCTGCTCGGAAGGGAATACGCCGCCGCCGGGCGAGTCGACGCGCAGCACCAGGGCTTTGACGTTGTCATCTTCGCGCGCGGCGCGGATCAGGGCCGAGGTCGACTCGCCGCCCACCGTACCGGGCGGCTGCTCGCCGTCGGTGATTTCGCCTTGGGCGACCACGATGGCGACCGCATCCTTGTTGGCGCTGGCGATATGCCGGCTTTGCACGTGACCGAGGTACTCCATGAAGTCAATCTGCTGGAAGGTGTGGTTCTCCTTGTCCTTGGCTACGCCCTCGGCGACCAGGAACTGCTCCATTTCATAGGCGGTTTTCAGGCCATCGACCCACTTTTCGTTGATGGCCCACTGTGCCAGATCGCCATTGACGGCCGCCAAGCGGGCCGGCATGTCATTGATCGCCAAGGTGATCTTGGCCGGATCGAGGTTGCGGGCCTTGCCGACCTGCGCCAGATAGCGCTGCCAGATATCGTTCATCCAGAACAGATCGGCCGCCTTGGATTCCGCCGAGGCGGCGTCCAGGATGTACGGTTCAGCCGCGGACTTGAATTCACCGACGCGGAACAGGTGCACGTCGAGGCCCAGTTTGTCCTGCAGCGCCTCGCGGTAGAACAGCCGGTAGCGGCCAAGGCCTTCCGGCATGAACATGCCTTGGGGATCCATGAACACCTTGTCGGCCTGCGCGGCGAGCAGGTATTGTTTCTGCTCATAGCCGTTGGCGAACGCATAAACCGGTTTTTTGCTGGTCTTGAATGCCTGCAGCGCCTTGGCGATCTCCCGGATGGACGCCATGCCACTGGCTTCAAACCCATCGGTATTGAGCACCAAGTGGCTGATTTTCGGATCGGTCTTGGCCGCTTCGATCACCGTGATGACGTCGCGGAGCTGGATTTCACGGCCCTCGCCCTGTGCTTCGGCGATGGCGGTGCTGATGGTGTCCGCGGTCCGTTGTTCGACCAGACGGCCTTCCAGATCCAGCACCAGGGCCGTCCGGTCATCCAGCGGCGCGAAGGATTTCGATGACAGGCCGGCGAATACCGCGGCGATGATGATCAGCAGCACGAACAGCATGATGATATTGAACACCAGGTGATTGGTGAAATTTATCGCACTCCAGATGAAGCGGAAAAATGACCGTATTGGACCGGGTTGTGCAGTGCTCATAGGGCTTGAAACTCCGAAATTCAGGCTTTAAGAATAACCGATTGGGCTGTGAATGTTATGTCCTGAAGGTCATGCCCGTTCAAGTCTGTTCACGCTGCGCCAGAACCGGAAAAACAGCAGGATGGCCGCTACGCTCAATCCGATGCTCAGACCGAGCCAGAATCCGGGTGCCCGCAGGCCTTGATTCAGGCCGAGATAGACGCCCGCGCTCAGGCCGACCGCCCAATAGGCGAACACCGTGATGAACATCGGGATCTTGGTGTCCTTCAGGCCGCGCAGCGCGCCGCCGGACAGGGCCTGGATGCCGTCCGGGTACTGGAACACCGCGGCGTAGATCATCAAGGTGCCGGCCAAGCCGGCGATGGCGGCGTCGTCGGTGTACCAGGAACTGATCCAGTGTCCGGCGAACACCAGCATCAGCGCCGACAGCGTCTGGGTGATCAGCACCAGGAACAGTCCGGCCTTCATGGCCCAACGCACGGCCGGGTAATCGCGCGCGCCGACCGCATGGCCGACCCGCACGGTGGTCGCCAGGGCGACGCCCAGCGGAATCATGAAGCTGGCACTGGCCACATTCAAGGCGATCTGGTGGGCGGCGACATCGACCGCGCCGAGCCGGCCGATGAACAGCGCGGTGGCCACAAACAGGCTGCCTTCCATGAAGATGGCGATGCCCATCGGCACGCCCAGCACCAACAGCTGTTTGATGGCCTTGAAGCGCGGCCATTCGAAACGCGATAACAGTTCCAGATCCCTGAAATGCAGGGAGCGGTGCAGGTAATAGGCGAATGCGAGGAACTCCAGCCACATCACGATCGCCGTGGCATAGCCCAGACCGGCGGCGCCCAACGCGGGTATGGGCCCGAAACCGAACAGCAGCGCGGCGCCGATCGGCACCAGCAGGACCAGGGCCGCCACGCCGAACACCAAGGTCGGCTTGGTCCACGACAGGCCTTCGCTTAAATACCGGCTGGCGAAAAACAGCGCCAGCGCCGGCGCACCCCAGCTGATGGCGCGCAGGAACTCGCCGGTCGGTGCGCGCACGGCTTCATCGATGCCCATCCAGACCAGCAGCTGCGGGCTCCAGCGCATGAACAGCAGCAGCAGCAGGCCGACCGCCAAGGCCAGCCAAAGCGCCTGCCGCCAGATCGGCCCGATTTCCGGGCGTCTGCCGGCGCCATTGAGCTGCGACACCGTCGGCGGTATCGCCATCATCAGGCCGACGCAGATCAGCAGCGCCAAGGACCAGATCGCGCTGCCCAAGGCCACTGCCGCCAAAGTCAGCGGGCCGTGCTTGCCGGCCAACAGGGTATCGACCACGCTCATGGCCAT
Organism: Arenimonas sp.; assembly: GCA_035562675.1. Classification (GTDB taxonomy): domain Bacteria; phylum Pseudomonadota; class Gammaproteobacteria; order Xanthomonadales; family Xanthomonadaceae; genus Arenimonas. Next base: position 8,906 of record DATMWF010000230.1, read on the forward strand.
GGAAGCCAGCTGACCCAGGGCGATGGGCATGGCGAGTTTGAAACTGACGCGCGATTCCTGCTTCAGCCGTTGCCACTGGGAGGGGGAATGCGTCATAGTCAATGCCGGAAGAAGGGCTTATAGTAAACCAAAATTCCGGGGCGCATCGTGAGCGACAGACATCCAGCCGTTAAATCCCCTGCTGAACGGGTGAAGCGGCATTTGTGCAGCAACTGCCTGACGGCGGTACAGGGCGCGTACTGCGCTTACTGCGGGCAGAAACACCATTCCCCGATCCGGCAGTTCAGCCAGGTGATCGGTGAACTGTTCAACGACATCCTGAATTTCGACGCCAAGCTGCTCAATACCATGAAGCCGCTGTTGTTCCGCCCGGGCTTTTTGAGCCGGGAGTATTTCGCCGGCCGGCGGGTACGCTATGTTTCCCCGCTGAAGCTGTACTTCTTCCTGAGCATCATCGCGTTCTTCCTGATCCAGCAGAGCGTCGACATCGCGACCGGCGACGGAAAGACGGTCCCGACCGAGGGTGCCGCCAAGTCACCTGACACCGACCAGAAATTCACCATCGGTCATTTCAACGGCAAGCCTTGGAACGCCAAGTCCAACCCGATCGAGTTCGCATGGCTGCCCGATGCCGGCAACGGCCTGATCAATCAGAAGCTGGGCAAATTGGAAAGCACGGTCAAGAACAGGGACTGGGAACAATTGACGCATGCCGCCTTGGCCGCCACCCCGCAGACCCTGCTGATCCTGTTGCCGATTTTCGCGCTGCTGCTGAAGCTGGCCTATGTGTTCAGGGGCCGTCTGTATATGGAGCACCTGATCGTGGCGCTGCACAACCACGCGTTTCTCTTATCGTCGCTTTCGCTATTGGCGGTGCTGACTGAAATGGCGACCTGGACCACGGCGTTGCCGGGCTGGGAACCGGCGCTCGGGCTGGCAACGACCCTGCTGCTGAGTTGGATTCCGCTGTATTTTCTGCTGAGCCTTAAATATATCTACGGCCAAAGCTGGAAAATGACAGCGTTCAAATTCCTGCTGATCGGTTTAAGCTACAGTCTGCTGTTGGGCATGGGTGTGGTCATCAATGTGCTGCTTGGCATTTTGATGCTCTGATTCCGTGGAACAATCCACGTGCTTGCACCTGTTTATTACCTTAACGCCTTATGAATAGGCGCTCAGCCGTGAAACCTTTTCAACAGCCCAGACAAATCCATGCCAACACCTTTTCTGGTTAAAATATAAGCAGACTATCTCTCTGAAAACTACCTATACCAATGATTTATATGGTTTATTTCATTTTGGTTAAAAATTAATCAAGTTGTTGAACGCTTGTCATATCGGGCTCACCTCCCTTCAAAGCCCACCCTTTCCACACACTTATCCACAATGTGTGTGGATAATACATTTTTTACTTTGTTAATAAAGGCTTAGTCATTTCTCTTAGCCTAACTACTCAATAAAACATCGTAACTTGGCATAGTGTTTCTGCGTTACCAGGCCTGCAGATGTTCCGGACAGGACACAACGGGTGACGCCACACGCAATGGGCAACCAGGTAGGCGCTGAAGCAATCGCCGAAAATATTTTTGAATGCCCCCGACGTGTACACGCGCTTTTTGTTTGGCAGAGCCGGATACAGCGGCCCATGCGTGTGGAACATTTAATCTAATTTTCACATACCTTAATGAAACGCAGTAAAATCAAGCCTTGTCCTGTGGAACGTTTTGCACAGGTAACGCTAAGTAATTGATTCAGCCTTCTTGGCCTGGAAATCCGGCATTTTTGTACGCTTTAAATATCTAACTAATTGATTTTAAATAAATATGACGATTTGATTAAAAAATAGTCAAATCAGGCTCTGGGGCGTTGGAGAGGCGTTTCGGGGCAGATGGGCGCAATGCGTCCACACACTTATCCACCGATTTTGTGGATAATCAATGCATCCACGCTATTCACCCCAAATAGAAGCGGAACCCTTACGGACGTTTCAGTTTTCCCGCTAACCTGCGCTACCCGCCATGAGCCCACCCACAGAAACCCCGCAAATCACGCTTAAAGTGGCGCTTCCGGTTCCGCTGCCCGGGCTATTCGATTACCTGCCACCTGACGGTGGCACCGCGGGGCCGGATTGGATAGGGTGCCGGGTGGAAGTGCCGTTCGGCACCAGGCAGCTGATTGGCTGGGTCAGTGCGCTTGGAACGGCCAGCGTCACCGGCACGGCGCCCGGATCCCTGAAGCAAGTCATCCGCCGGATTGATGCCAAGCCGCTGGCTTCGGAAGAACTGCTTGGCTCCCTGAGGTGGACGGCACAGTATTACCAGGCGCCCTTGGGTGAAGTGCTGGCGGCCGCCATGCCGGCACTGGTGCGGGAGGGCAAAGCGTTGCCGGATGTCTGCCACTATGTCTGGCAGCTCACCGAAACCGGCCGTCAGTTGTCGGCCAAACTGCGCAAAAACAGCCGGGTACAGCAACTGGCGGCACGCCTGCATCCCCAAAGCTTGGACGAAGGCTGGCTGGATGCGCAGGTGCCGCAGTGGCGGAGCGCCATGAAGTCGCTGTCGGACAAGGCCATGGTGGAGCGCGTGGCGCTCAGCCGCCCGGCCGTCACGCCCGCCGTGCAGACCGGGCCCGAGCTCAACGCCGACCAACGCCGGGTACTGGCGGACATCCTGGACACGCCCGCTTTCGCGGTACACCTGCTGGAGGGCGTGACCGGCAGCGGCAAGACCGAAATCTACATCCAGGCGATTGAACGCTGCCTGGCGCAGAACAGGCAGGCCCTGGTTCTGGTGCCGGAAATCGGGCTGACGCCGCAGACCCTGGCACGCTTCAGCGCGCGCCTGCCGGTGCCGGTGCATGTCCTGCACTCCAATCTGTCGGACGGCGCCCGGGCGCTGGCCTGGGCGGCGATGGCCAGCGGCATCGGACGGGTATTGATCGGAACGCGTTCGGCGGCGTTCGCCAGCCTGCCCGAAGCCGGGCTGATCATCATCGATGAAGAACACGACAGCAGCTACAAACAGCAGGACGGCTTCCACTACCACGCCCGCGACCTCGCGGTCGTACGCGCCAAGGCCCTGGACATCCCGATCATTCTCGGCAGCGCGACACCTGCGTTGGAGAGCCTGTACAACGCCGAGCAGGGCCGTTACCGCCTGCACCGGTTGCCCAGCCGCGCCGGCGCGGCCAAACCGCCCGGCGTCAAGCTGGTCGACGTACGTAAAATCCGCCTGCTGCATGGCCTGAGCCAGGATATGCTGGACGGCATTCGCGGTTGCCTGGCGCAGGGCGGGCAGGCCTTGGTCTTCAAGAACCGCCGCGGTTACGCCCCGGCGCTGCTGTGCCACGACTGCGGTTTCACCGCCATGTGCTCGCGCTGCGACAGCCCCTTGACCCTGCATGCCGGACAAAAGCGGCTGATCTGCCACCATTGCGGCTACCAGAAAGCGAAACCCCTGGCCTGCCCGGATTGCGGCTCGCTGGCGCTGCAACCACAGGGTTTCGGCACCGAGCGGCTCGAGGAAACCCTGCAGCAGGCCTTCCCGGAATTCCCCTGCATACGCGTCGACAGCCAGACCACACGCAAACGCGGCGGCCTGGAGCGTCAGCTGGTGCAACTGGGCGAAGGGCCGGGCATCCTGGTGGGCACCCAGATATTAGCCAAGGGCCACGACCTGCCCCTGCTCAGCTTCGTCGGCGTGGTCGGCGTGGACGAGGGCCTGTACTCGGCCGATTTCCGCGCCCCGGAAAAACTGGCGCAGCTGCTGGTGCAGGTGTCCGGCCGCGCGGGCCGAAGCGCGCGGGCGGGCACCGTGCTGATCCAGACCCATCATCCCGAGCACCCCCTGCTGCACGAACTGCTGCAGGGCGGCTACCGGCAATTCGCGCAGACCGCGTTGGCCGAGCGCAGACTGGCCGAACTGCCGCCCTATGCGTATATGGCGCTGATCCGCTGCGAGTCGGTGCACAGCGACGCGGCGCAGGCGTTCCTGCAGGATGCCGCCGGCATACTGAAAGACCGGATCCGGCGCAGCGGCGCAAGGCTGCACAGCTCCGGCGCGATACCGGCCGCCATGCCGAAACGGGCCGGGAAAAGCCGCTGGCAGCTAGCCCTGAGCGCGGCCAGCCGGACCGAACTGCAGCAGGTCCTGGCGCAGTCGTTAACCGAAATGTATCAGCTGAAATCCGCCCGCAAGGCGCGCTGGTCGGTGGATGTCGACCCGACCGACTTCATGTAGGGCACCACCTGCTGCCTGAGCAGGGCATGCACCCTGAGACCGAAGCGCGAACGGATATGCAGGTTGCCGTTCAGGGCCAAGGCGCGGTCGCGGATGCTGATGAATACTTTTTCGACGTTCGGCACCTTGTGCAGGCCGATGCCGTCGTCCTGGATGCCGACGATCAGATACAGCTCGCCGCGGCGCTGGTCGACCGACAGGGTCACCCTGCAACGGGAGGCGTGGGCATGCTTGATGACGTTGGTCACCGACTCCTGGATGATGCGGTAGGCCGCGAGGTTGGTGGTGTCGTCGAGGCGGTCAAGGTCCTCGACGCTGCCCTTGAGAACCACCTCATAGCGCAGCCCCGCCTGCCGGGCTATCTTGGCGATGGAGCCGTGCGCGGCCGCCATGTAAAGGCCCAGCTCCTTCAATTCAATCGGCGACAGGTCCATGACCACATTCCGCACGCCTTCGCTGATCTTTTCGCTGATGTCGACCAGGCGGCTGGCCAGCACGCCCTTGCCCTGCTGGTGCAGGTCGATCTGCAGCAGGTTCAGCTGGATCTGCAGCGCGGCGATGGACTGGCCGACCTCGTCATGCAGTTCGTGCGCGATCCGCTGCCTTTCCACGTCCTGGGCCTGCATGCCGCGCCGGCTGGCGGCGATCAGCTGGTTCAGCAGGTTCTGTTTCTGCATGGTCGAGTCGTACAGTTCGGCCTGACGCTGGAGCAGCTCGGTCTCGCGGGCCTTGAGCTCGTCCATGGCGGCACCGAACAGCAGCGCCATGGCGCCGACGATGGAAACATACAGCTGCATCTGCTTGGGGTCGCGCGAAAACGGGTCGAAATGGTTATCGACGGAAATCAGCACGCTGATCAGGACGATGGATACCGCCGCGCCGCGCCAGCCGTTGTAAAAAGTGAACACCACCACGGCCGCCAGCAGCAGCACCTGCAGCAGGCCGAAGAACTGCGAGTCGCCGCTGCGCACCAGCGCGATCGAGACGAGGATGGCGGTCGGCAACAGGTAAAGCAGCGCATTGACCAGAAGCCGCCGCGACTGCCGCCTGAAGCCGGGCTCGTAGAGCCACATCGCCAAAGGGGCCGCGATCATGATGCCGATGAACGCGCCCATGAAGTGGCTGATGATGAAACTCCCCAGCGCCTCGAACCAGTTGGACCACTCCAGCTGCACGGTGCCGATGATCTTGCCGGCCTTGACCTCGGAAATCTTGCCGTCGGTCAGCACATAGGCGATGTCTTTCAGGGTCAGCAGCAGGGCCGCCGCCAGGCCGGCGCCCAGCACATAGGTCATGCCGCGGAAGGTATTGGCGTTCCCGGTCCGGATGCCTTTCGATTTGAGCAGCTGGACGGCGATGAACACCAGAGGCGGCAGCATCATGGTGCCCAGCAGGAACAGTTCCGCATTCGGCCAAAGGCCCAGGAACGGAAGGTCGGACTGCCCGCGGATGAGCAGGTTCTTGTAGGCGTTGAGTGTCGAACACAGCGTATTGACGGCGTACCAGGCGGCGAATTCGGCATTCGGCCTGATCCAGAATACCGCGAACAGCAGGCCGGCCTTGATGTACCAATGGTAAAAGCCGAAATGGGTGAACAGCAGAAGCAGGAAGCCGACGCCAAGCATCCATGTCAAGGGCGGCCATTGCTGTCGTTTGAGTGCCGCTGTTATTTTGTCGATCAATCCAAATTCCCCTTGGCGCCATCCTAGCCAGTATTCAGGCCGCTGGCAATAGCCGATTCTGCGCCTATCGCCATGTCCAACAGGACATGCGCCGCAAATGTTTGGCATAATGAACCCATGACCGAAATCGCCCTGCTTGATGACCACGCCATTCTGCGTGAAGGCATCAAGTACCTGTTGAACAAGGAGGCGGATTTGAACGTCTGCCTGGAATGCGGCCGTCCGAGCCAGCTCGTGGCCTTGCTGGCGCAATGCGTCCCCGATGTGCTGATCGTCGACCTGAACATGCCGGAAGGCGGCGGCTTCCCGCTGCTTGAGCGTCTCCGGCCGGAATACCCGGCACTGAAGATCATCGTGCTGAGCATGCACGAAAGCCCCGGTTTCGTCGCCAAGGCGCTGTCATACGGCGCCAACGGCTACCTGACGAAATCCAAGGCGGCCGAAGAACTGGTATTGGCCATCCGCTCGGTGATGACCGGCAACCGGTTCCTGTCGTCCGATCTGGCCGGCCGGCTCGATGGCAAGCAGGTGCAGCTCAGCGCACGCGAAATCGATGCCTTGAAAGGCATCCTGCAGGGAAAAACACCGAAAGCGCTCGCCGCGGAGCTGGGCATCACCGACAAAACCCTGTACGCCCACCGCGCCAACATCATGCAGAAGCTGGAGGCACGCACCTTGGCCGAGCTGCAGGAGCGCGCCATCAGCCTCGGTTTGGCGTAACCCCGGTCAAAACCCGATGCGCACACCGGCGGACAGCGTCATGCGCTCGGCATTGTCGGCTTGCTGGCCATCGCCGCGCAGATACCAGTAAGCGCCGCGCAGCTGATAGCCGAGACCGGCCGACCAATTCAGGAAGCCGTCTGAATAGGGCATGCCGAGCACCGTAAAGGTCTGGCCGGGCAGACCGGCATAGGCGGCGGTCATGTCGGTATCCACGCCGTTCAAGACGAAACGGTAGCCGATCAGCGCATCCCATGAAAGGCCGTTTCCGGCTTCATCGTGATAACGGATGTCGGGACCGAGCAGATAACGCGACAGGCTGCTGTCCTGGAACTGCAGCTCAAGGCCGGTAGCGCCGGTCTCCGAGAAGGCATCGACATCGACCCAGTCCGCGCTGAGCTGCAGTGCGCCGGAGAGCTTCGCGTTCAACGCCTTGCCGGCCTGTATGCTCACGCCCCGGCTGGACCCGTCGCTGCGGCTGCCGGCAACCGATCCGGCCGCACCGAACATCAGCGTACGGGTATTGCGTTGCGCGAAATGCGAGAGATAGGCGAAGCCCTGCAGGTAGCCGAAGCTGCCGTCATGGCGCACATACAGCGCGGCGCCCTGGCGGTCGCCGTCGATGACGTCGGATACGCCCTCGAAACGCGCGCTGTCGTCGGCGGCGAACAACGCGACGCCGATGGTACCGTAAGGGCCCTGCCGGTCGACGCCTGCGGCGATCAGCGTGGAATCGATGTCCACGGACAGGAATCCCTCGGCATGTTTTTTTCCATCCGGATTGGCGAACATCAGCCAGGCGCCGCCCCGCTCGCCGGGCGCCCGCGCCAGGTCGAACAGGCGCTCGGTCAGCAGCGGCTGCAGCGCGTCTGAAGCATCCAGCGCGATGTCCTTGGCTGTCGTCTGCGACTGCCCGGACAGGCTGTTGAACGCCGTCTCGGCCTGTTCACGCGTGGTCGCCTGCAACAGGCCGGCCGACTGCCGCAATGCCGCCGTCCCGGCGCCGGTGTCGAGCTGTCTGAATGCCGCCTCAAGATTCGCGGCGGCGTTCATTTCGGTCACCGTACCGTTCGGGAGGACATCGGTCACTGCTGTACGCTGCAAATGCGCGGTGATCTGTTGATCGTGGATATCCGCTTCGGCGCTGAACCACGGCGATTCGGATGCCATGCGCGCGGACCCGGTGATGTGGGACGCCTCCGCCAACACACCCTGCCACTGGCTGAGATACCCGGAGGGCGACAATACACTGAGCAGGGACCCGGCCAACTGCAACTCACCCTGTACGTCGAATGGCTTCTCAAGGCTCAAGGCCAGCGTGCCGGCGTTGGCCAGCACATCGCCGTTGACCGACCCGAGCGCGAGCAAGGTGCCGCCGTTCACCTGCAGCTGCCCGGTGACCGACCCGATGAGGGCAAGCTGGCCGGACTGCAGGTCGGTGCCGCCGGAATAGGTGTTGCTGCCGGTCAGGCTTAAGGTACCGTTGCCGGTCTTGACGATGCCGCCGGTGCCGCCGATGTCGTTGCCGAAGTTCCAGAGGACCTGGTCAGGGACGGCCGCCTGGAAATTATCGGAAAGCGCCCCGGGACCCAGCACGGCTTTCTGGGCATTGACATAACCGACCCCGTACACGGCATCCACCCCCAGCTCGCCGATATCGGTCGCCGTGCTGATCAGGGTGTCGCGCACCTGTCTGCCGGTGAACCCGGGGAACGCCTGGTAGACCAGGGCGGCGATGCCGCTGACCACCGGCGCGGCCGCCGAGGTGCCGGCGAACCACGCATAGGAGTCGGCCGTAAGCGTATCACCCGCAGTGATTTCAGGCTTCAGCAGGTTGACCGTGCCGGGCGCGGCGATGCAGAAGGTTTTGGCCTCTTCGCCGCATTGGTTCGAATACGGCGCCAAGGTCCCGTACAGCGGACTCATGGCGACCACCGCCAGTATGTTGTCCAGATCGGAGTAAAACGCCGGCGCGCCGGCAAGGATCTGTGCGCTGCTTTTTTCATCGTTGCCGGCTGAAATGGCGATGAACGCGCCGGAATTCCTTACCGCCCGTAGCTCGGAAATCCAAGGCGCCAGGTATTTGGAAACGTCGGCGCTCGATGCGCCATCGGTTTCGGCATCATAGCCGAATGAGAAATTGTAGACTTTGGCGCCCCAGTTGATGATTTGCTGGATGTCGGCATCCCAATCGCTGACCGCCAGGATGGCATCGGGCGCCACGCCGCCCGGGTAGTCGCCGATTGCGCGCCCGGCAAGGATCGCCGAGGTGCTGGTGCCATGACTGGCATTGTCCGGATCGTCATCGGTCAAATCACCGAAGGTTTTGCTGACGCGGCCGTCAAGCGCCGCATTGGCGATGTTGAAGCCGTTATCGTAAACGACGACTTTCACGCCCTGCCCGGTGAATCCTGCGGCATTGGCCTGGGTCACCCCGGTTTTGTCGCGGAAGTACGTGCTGTAGTCGATCGGCGCCGCCAGATTGCACATTTTCGGCCGCTTCAATACCGGCGCCCCGACGATCACTGCCGCGACGGGGTCGTCCGTCCCGTTCGGATCGGCACAGGAATACGTGGTCGTGGTGGTGATATCCGATAAGCCGTCCTGCACCGACACCTGCCCCGCCGGACACGTGCTGTCGGCAACGGTCTCCGTGCGTGTCCCGTCGACGAAAGCGCCGGTGCCGAGTTTCTGCGCGCAGGTTCCCGCCGGTGCCGGCGTACAGATTTTGCTCTGGGTGACGATCGGCGCGGACGTCGTGCTGGTGGCGACCGGATTGGAGGTGCTGTTCGGGTTCGGACAGGAATAGCTGGTGGTGGTGGTGGTGTATGAAATGCCGGACTGGGTCAGCGTCGATCCGGCCGGACAGACCGAGTCGGTGACGCTGGGATTGGTCACTGTACCGGTGACGAAGCTTCCGGTGCCCAGGCGATCGGAGCACGTCGTACTTGGCGTCGGCGTACTCTTGGTGCCGCCTCCGCCGCCGCAGGCACCGAGAACACAGGCGAACAGGAAAACATGTATGAGGCGCAGGGCTTGCATCGGGGATCTCGCGGGAAAAGGCGGTTGTTCGATTCTATCGCCTGTACGGATTATTGTTGTGAACCGCATCACGGCAGGCGTTGCTCAGGCGCGGAAGCGGGCCGCGCTGATGCAGGAAAAAATGCTGACCAGAAACCAGCCGAAAGGCAGCAGGCTGAGCGTAGCCAGCCAAGTGATGGCGAATGCGGCGCAAGCGAATGTGAACCAGAAAACCGCGGATAAAAACCGGCCCTGGATCAGCTGGCCCAGCCCCGGGATGAATAAACTGCACAACGCAGCGATGACGTTACCTGTGGAGCCCTGACTCTGTGACATGACGGTTTCCTTTGCGCTAACGGACACGCTTGACGGCGGGTATCCAGACCATTCTGCGTCATTTGGACAAGGAATCAAGAAGTTACGGGGAAATTACCCAAAAGTGTTGCTTTATTTATTAAATGCAAATAAGATTGATTCTCATTTGCATAGTTATCACATCTTGCTACCCCTCCCTATATAAGCGTTTAATCAATGATTTACCAAAAACCACTTAGCATCGCCCTCAGCATGGCTCTCTCACTGGTCGGCTCAACTGCCGCGAAGTCTGAGGAGCTGGCGGCGCTCGACAAAATCGAAGTCAAAGGTTTTCCGTTCCGTTACCAGGGCAATAACCCGACCAGCGCGATGAAAACCGAAACCACGCTGAAGGACACGCCGCAGGCGGTCAGCGTGGTGACCCAGCAGCAGATCGAAGACCAGGCCTTGCACGGTATGGCCGACGTGGTCCGCTACGCACCGGGCGTCAGCATGGCGCAGGGCGAAGGCCACCGCGACGCGCCGGTCATGCGCGGCAACGCCAGCACCGGCGATTTCTTCACCGACGGCATCCGCGACGACGTGCAGTACTACCGTGACCTGTATAACGTCAGCCAGGTCGAGATACTGAAAGGCGCCAATGCGATGATTTTCGGACGCGGCGGCTCGGGCGGCGTGATCAACCGGGTCAGTAAGCAGGCCGACGGCATTGCCGTGCAGTCGCTCAGCCTGCAGGCCGGCAGCCATGATTTCTACCGCGCGCAGGCCGATTTCGGCGATGCGCTCAACGACAATGTCGCCTACCGGATCAATGCCATGGCCGAAAACGCCGGCAGCTTCCGTGACGGCGTCAGCCGCGAGCTGCGCGGCATCGCGCCGACCTTGGCGTTCGGCGTCGGCGACAATACCCGCATCGCGCTCAGCGCCGAATATTTCATCGACGACCGCACCGTCGACCGCGGCATTCCCTCCTACCACGGCAAGCCGCTCGATACCGGCCGCGGCACGTTTTTCGGCAGCGCCGAAGACAGCTACGCGGAAACCGACGTGGTTTCGTTCGATGCCCTGATCGAGCACGACATGGACGGCGCCGTACTGCGCAACCGCCTGCGCGTCGCCGATTACGACAAGTTCTACCAGAACGTCTTTCCGGGCGCGGTCAACAGCGCGGGCAGCATGGTGTCGATCTCCGCTTACAACAACCTGACCGAGCGCGAAAACATCTTCAACCAGACCGACCTAATCTTCGACATCAGCCAAGGCGATGTCATCCACCGCGTGCTGGTCGGCGCCGAACTGGGCCGCCAGGACACCGGGAACTTCCGGGAAACCGGCTATTTCGGCGCACCGGGCAGCACCGTCACCAGCCAGACGGTCAGCGTCGCCGATCCGCACCCGACCCTGCCGATCACCTACCGGCAGAGCGCCAGCGATGCCGATAACGCGGGCGTCGCCGACACCGCCGCGCTGTACGTGCAGGACCAGATGCATATCGGGGAGAAATGGCAGCTGATCGCCGGCCTGCGCTACGACCGTTTCGCGATGGATTTCACCAATAACCGGACCGGCATCCGCACCGAGCAGACCGATAACATGCTGTCGCCGCGCGCCGGCCTGATTTACCAGGCGACCCCGGATTTCAACCTGTACGCCAGTTATTCCCAGGCGTTCGTGCCGCGTGCCGGCGACCAGCTGGCCTCGTTGACGCCGAACAACGCCAACCTGGATCCGGAGGAGTTCGCCAATCAGGAAATCGGCATGAAATGGCAGCTCAGCCAAGGCCTGTTCACCAGCGTCGCGCTGTACCGTCTTGAGCGCGGCAACGTCGCGGTCGCCGATCCGGACAATGCAGGCCAATCCATTCTGATCGACGCGCAACGCAGCCGGGGATTGGAGTGGGAAATCGGCGGCAACCTGTCGAAAACCGTCCAGTTGCTGGCCGGTTACGCCTATCAGGACGCCGAGCTGACCGAAACCGTGTCTTCCTCCGCGCTGAAGGGCGCGCAGCTGCCACTGGTGCCGGAACATTCGGCGTTTGTCTGGGGCCGTTGGGACATCAACGCGCAATGGGGGCTCGGCCTCGGCATGAACAGCCAGAGCGCGGTATACACCAGCACCAGCAACACGGTGGTCCTGCCCGGCTTCACCCGTTTCGATGCCGCCGTGTACTTCAGGCCGACCGACCGATTGAAGCTGCAGGTGAACATCGAGAACCTGACCGACAAAATCTATTTCAGCTCCGCCCATAACGACAACAACATCAGTGTCGGCACGCCACGCGAATTCAAGCTCAGCGCGCATCTCGATTTTTGATCGCCGGAATATTGCTAAGATGGGCGCATGATAAAACATGCGCTCTTTCTTTTTCTGATGCCTGTCGGCGCCGCCATCGCCGCTAACGCGGTACCTTGGGCCATGCCGGTCAGCCAGACCGCCGCGCAGCCTAACCTGACCAAGACCCCGCAGGGCACGCTGTTACTCAGTTGGGTGGAACGTGATGCGGGCGGGCATCGGATGCAGATGGCGGAATTCAAAAGCGGCCAATGGGGCTCGCCGCGCCTGATCGCCAAGGGCAACGACTGGTTCGTCAACTGGGCCGATTTCCCCAGCACCACCGCATTGGCCGACGGGTCGCTGTGGGCGCATTATCTGGTGAAGCGCAGCGTCGGCACCTATGCCTACGACGTGCTGCTCAAGCGGTCGAAGGACAACGGCAGGACCTGGTCGGAGCCGGTCACCGCGCACGACGACGGCACCGAAAGCGAACACGGTTTCGTATCGCTGTGGCCGTGGTCTTCATCCGAATTGGCGGTCGCTTGGTTGGACGGCAGGAACACAGCCGGTGCGGCCGGCCATAATCACAGCCAGCACGGCGCCAAGGACGCGGCCGGCAAGGCGATGACGCTGCGCGCCGCGGTGTTCGGGCCGGGCGTCAGGAAAAACCGGGAATGGCTGCTGGACAGCCGCACCTGTGACTGCTGCCAGACCGATGCGGCGCTGACCGACAAAGGCCCGATCGTGATCTACCGCGACCGCGACGCCAATGAAATCCGCGACATCCATACCACCCGTTTCACCGGCAAGACCTGGAGCGCGGGTCAGGCGGTTGCCCATGATAACTGGACGATGCCGGCCTGCCCGGTCAACGGTCCGGCGATCGCCGCCAATGGCCGCGCGGTCTGGGCCGCGTGGTATACCGCTGCCGATAACAAACCCAGCATCCGGCTGGCCTTCTCCGACAACAGCGGCGAAAGCTTCCGGGCCGTGAAGACCATCCGGCAGGGCAATCACATCCAGGGCCGTGTCGACGTCATCGCCGACACAAAGGGCGCCTGGATGCTCTGGACCGAAGAAAGCAGCGCGCAGACCTTATGGGCGCAGCGCTTCGACCGGCAGCTGCATGCCGTCGGAAAAGCCGTCCAGGTCGCGCGGCTGCAAAGCCGCGGGCGGGCAACGGGATTCGCCAGAATGCAGCAGACCCCCGATGGCCTTCACGTCGTCTGGACCGATGCGGTCAATGGCAAACCCCATCTGCAGGGCGCGCTGATCCGCTAGCGTGGCCGACATTGGAAATCCCTGATTTTGAATTATACTGGAGCAGCTGGCCAAGGCGCATGCGCCGGCCTGCACCACACCAACCGCAAGGACCGACGTGGACTACCGTTTAGAATCCGTCTGGAATGACCACACACCCGACCTGATCGATGAAATCATCGCGTTCTGGACAACGGAAAACGCCCTGCCTCCCGATGAAAACGCCCAGGATCGCGCAAAGCAGGCCGTTGTCCTGGCGAGAGACGGCGATGGCCGGATCGTCGGCACTTCCACAGCGCATTTGCGCATCGTGCCCCGCCTCGCACAGCCTATGTTTTACTACCGCATGTACAGCAGTCCGGATCACCGAGGCCAGCGCGCCGGATACGCGATGCTGGAGAAAACACAGGCCGTCCTTGAGGCGTACACCAGAACACATGCCAACCAACGCGCCCTTGGCATTGTTCTCGAAGTCGAGAACAAAACCTATAGCGGGCGCTATCCGCAGGCGGCTTGGCCGATGAATTTCAATTTCATCGGATACTCGCCACGCAAGCTGCCGATATACGCGTATTACTTCGCGGGTGCGGAACTGCTGCCGCCAGCCGGAGACTGAGCCGTCTGGCTGTTATTTCTTGGCGGGCGGCGGCGCCGACATCTTGCCCACGAATCCGACGTACTCGCGGAAATCCATCTTCTTGTCCTTGTTCAGGTCATAATCCGCAAAGGCCGGTTTCGGCGCCGGCATGGCCTTGATGCCGGGAAGCTGGCTGAACTCCGCGGCATCCAGACTGCTGTTGGCGTTCTTATCGGCCGCCTTGAAGGTCGATTTCAGGCGCTCAAGGATCATCATCTGGCGCCGCTCGGCGACCACGCCGTTCTTGAATTCCTCGAAGCTGAGCTGCCGGTTCTTGTCTTTGTCCAAGCCGGCGAACATCTGGTCGATGCCCTGTTCGAGATTGGGCTGCTGCTGGGCGGGCTGCTTGGACGGCGCGGCAGCCGGCTTGGATTTGGCGGGCAAGGCCTGCGCTTGGGCCAGCATCGGCGCGGCAAGGATGGCGATGGCTGCGGCTAGCGTGCAAAGCCGTATATTTTTCATGCGGAGTGCTCCGTATCGGGAATGGATGATTCAAAGGTGATGAGCTCGCGGATGTCGGAGGTTTTCAGGCCGACCAGCATCGGGTTGCGCACGCCCGGCAGGAAGCAGACGTCGAAGACCTCATTGAGATCGCCTTCGAAGCGTATCCATTGCAGGACATCGCCGCTGGTCAGCGAGACGATCTGCACGCCGCACCAGGGGTCGGCGTCGCGCTTGGTCAGTTCATTGTCCAGCTCAAGGCCTTCGAAGCGCTTGTTTCGCGGCTTCGACAGGCCGATGGCGGCGACGTCGCCGTGCATCGACAGGCCGCGCAGGAACCCCGGGCAGAAGGTATGCGGTACAAACCGCTTGGTTTCGAAATCCACCCAGCCGAGCTGGCCGGTGCCGGCGTTCAGCAGCCAGAGCTTGCCGTTGTGCCAGCGCGGGGAATGCGGCATCGACAGGCCTTCACAGACGATTTCGTCGGTATCCACATCGACCACCACGCCGCCGTCCTTGCGGCGGTCACGCCAGCCGTCGACGGTGTCGCTCCGGCAGACCGCCGTGACGTATTTCGGCAGGCCGTCCTTCATCGCCAGACCGTTCAGGTGGCAACGGTCCTCCGGCGCCAGTTTGCTGATGAAAGGCGGTTTCCAGACTGCCTTGAAGCTGTGCACCGGATCGAGTTCGGCCAGGCAGGAGTATTTGGTGTTGACGAACACCACCCGGCCGTCCTTGCGGATGCCCAGCTCGTGGATGTCCAGGTCGCCGATGGTCTGCGCGTTGCGCGGCACATAGCAGCGGTCGTATTGCTTGTTGGCCAGCTGGCCTTTGCGCAATACGTTCTCGAAGCGCCAGAGCTGGTAAAGCCCGCCCAGGAAAATGCGCTGATGGTTGCCGACCACACCCATGGCGCGCTCGAAGATGCGCTCGTAAAAGGACACACGGCCGGTCGGCTCGGAACCGATCAGGTACAGGCGCCCGGACTGGTAGGACGTCACCGCCAGGCTCATGTTCTGTTTCGCCAGCCAGGAACCGAAGCCGCGTGAGCAGGATTTCTCGATTTTAAGCGTGGTCAGGTCTTTGGGCTTGCCGGTCTCTGCGGTGGCAGGCGTCGGAGCGGCAGTCGCTTCCGCGACGGCCTCGTTGACGGCGGGGGCGGAAGCGGGGGCGACGGGCTCAGCCGCCGTCTGGTCAGCAACAGGGTTTTTTTTGCTCATGCATATTCTCGAAGTGGCGCCATGGAGCGGGGCGCGATGCCGTTTTCATCATTCTAACGCAGACAAAGCCGTAAAAGGAAAAGCCGGCGTGGGCCGGCTTTTCCTGTACATGATCAAACGCGATCACCACGCATAGCGGACATTCAGCTGACCGCCGAACACGAAGTCGTACGCACCGCCGTCCTGCATGCTGATGCCGGCGTTGAACACCCAGGCGTTGTACCTGGCATCCGTTCCGAGCTCCAGCAGGGCGCTGCCGCCCGAGGTATCGACACCACCTTCGAGCGCGCCGCCGATGGCATAGCTGTTCGACGCAGAGGAAACGTTGACGTAGCTCAGTGAGCCGTAAGGCGTCCACAGCCCGGAGTCGTGCTGGTACGACTTGCGCAAGGCCACACCGAGCCTGAACTGGCTGGAATCGCCGTCGGTCAGTTCGAAATCGCCGCTGCCGTAACCGACATCGTCCATGCTGACGCTGACGCTGCTGTACTGCAACTGCGGCTCGATTTCCAACTTCGACTCGGTTTTGAAGCCATAGCCCATCTCCAGCGAATAGCCGTCGGCATCGCCGCTGACCTCCAGAACTTCGGAACCGTTGTAAACATCCCCGTCGAAGTCGAAGCTGCGGTAGCTGAGGTCGGCATAGAAACCGTTGCCGTGCACGTAGGTCACGTACGCACCGAGGGTATTGCCATCGAGATCGGTCTTGCCGCCGGCCTCCGGCTTGTAATCGCCTTCCATGGTCCCGGCCAGCACGCCGATGGTCCACGACTGGTTGAATGAATACCCGACGCCGAGTTCGATGCCGTTGCTGCTGAAGTCATAGTTCTGGCTGCCGCCGCCGCCGAAATTGTCACGTTTGACATCCGGCGCCATGGCGCCGTCATTGGCGTAATACCTGCCCCAGACAGCCGCCGAGCCATCGGTTTCGGCGCCATCCGGCGAGAACCAACGCTCCGCGCCCTGGCGCTGATACATGGTGCCCAGACTGCCGTACCACAGATTCTGGACTGCCGGTGCCACCGAAGTGAGCAGCACGCCGGCAGCGCTCAGGCCGGTCGCTTCAAAGCCGAGCGCATAATCGCCGCCACCGTAAACCAGGCTGTAATCGGTGGTGAACAACGCGGTGTCGGTGGTGTTGACCGACCCCAGCACGAAGTTGGAAGCATTGCTGGTTCCGCTGACCGATATGACATCGATGGTTTCTCCGGCCAGGATATCCGCGGCGCTGGGCAGGCTGAGCAGATTGACGTTGACCGTGTTGCTGGTGCCTGCCCAGACATTGCCCTCGATGAACAGGCGGTCGCTGCTGAGCGTTGCCCCGTCGACGTCGACGTTGACTTCGCCGTCATCGTCGAAATCACCGAGCGTGTCGGTGGGGTTGATGACCAGCATGGCATCGTCGGCGAAATCACCGATGATGGTCAGTGCGTCGTTCGCGGCGCCGTCGACCATGTCGATGCTTCCATAGTTGTAGAACACCGAGCTTTGCACTGCCGCCGCGCCCAC
>DATMWF010000231.1:0-1995 GCA_035562675.1 Arenimonas sp.
GCGGATATTCCGGCCACGCGCGCCGCCTTCGCCGCCGTCGATTTCCAGGACGGCACGGACATCCGGATCATGGCCGGCTTCGTGTCCAGCCTGCCGAACGGCGAACTGGCCCTGTTGGGGCGGAACGGCTCGGATTATTCAGCGGCGATCATCGCCGCCGGCGTGCAGGCCGGCGCCTGCGAAATCTGGACCGACGTCGACGGCGTGTACAGCGCCGACCCGCGGCAGGTGAAGAACGCCAAGCTGATCGAGCAGCTCAGCTACGCCGAGGCCATGGAACTGTCCTATTTCGGCGCCAAGGTCCTGCATCCGAAAACCATCGGGCCGTTGGCGCAGGCCGGCATTCCCTGTTACATCAAGAACACCCTGAACCCGACCGCGCCGGGTTCCTGCATCGGCACCCAAAGCGACGCGGCTTTGGTCAAAGGCATCTCCAGCCTGGAGCACCTGGCCCTGATCACCGTATCCGGGCCGGGCCTGAAGGGCGTGGTCGGCATGGCCTCGCGGGTGTTCGCGGCCATGGCGCGCGAAAAGGTCTCGGTCAACCTGATCACCCAGTCCTCGTCCGAATTCTCGATCAGCTTCTGCGTGGCGGAACAGGACCTGCAGCGTGCCCGCGAGGCATTGGAGGCGGAGTTCGAGCTGGAGCTGCAGGCGCATCTGCTCGATCCGCTCAGCGTCGATGCCGACATGGCGATCGTCAGCCTGGTCGGCGACGGCATGCGCAAAAAGAAAGGCATGGCGGCCAAGTTCTTCGCCTCGCTGGCGCAGGCCCGGGTCAACGTGGTTGCCATCGCGCAGGGTAGCTCAGAACGGTCCATATCCGCCGTGGTCGAGCAGGGCGCCTGCGCCGACGCGGTCAAGGTCTCGCACGAAAACTTCTTCACCCATGTGCCCAGCATCGATGTGTTCCTGGTCGGCTGTGGCGTGGTCGGCGGCGAACTGCTGGCGCAGATCCATCAGCAGAAGCGCTTCCTGGCCGGGCGCCAGGTACGCCTGACGGTGTACGGCATCGCCAACTCCCGGCAGCTGCTGCTGAATCCGGACGGCATCGACCTCGGCCGCTGGCAGCGGGACATCGCCGATGCCGTGCAGCCGTTTTCGCTGCAGGCCCTGTCGCAGTTCGTGCGCGACAACCACCTGACCAATCCGGTGCTGGTCGACTGCACCAGCGCCGAAGCCCTGGCGATGCAGTACGTCGATTTCCTGGCCGCCGATTTCCATGTGGTCACCCCGAACAAGAAAGCCAATACCGCCAGCCTGGCGTATTACCATGCGCTGCGTTCCACCGCGCAGGCGCACCGGCGCCGCTTCCTGTATGAAACCACGGTCGGCGCCGGCCTGCCGGTGATCGACACCCTGCAGGGCCTGTTCAACGCCGGCGACCGTCTGGTGTCGTTCGAAGGAATACTCTCCGGCTCACTGTCGTATATCTTCGGCCTGCTGGAGCAGGGCATGACGCTGTCCGAGGCGACCGGCAAGGCCAAGGTGCTGGGCTTCACCGAGCCGGATCCGCGCGATGACCTGTCCGGGATGGATGTGGCGCGCAAGCTGCTGGTGATGGCGCGTGAATCCGGCCTGATGCTCGATCTTGACGATGTGCAGATTGAGTCGGTGCTGCCGCAAGGCTTCGGCGATGGGTTGCCGGTCGCGCAGTTCATGGCAAGGTTACCTGAACTTGATGCGCCGTTCGCCGAACGCGTGGCGCAGGCCAAGGCCGATGGCAAGGTGCTGCGTTACATCGGCGAAATCAGCGATGGCCGATGCCGTGTCGCCATCAAGGCGCTGGATGCCGGCCACCCGCTGGCGAAAGTCAAGGATGGCGAAAATGCCTTGGCCATCCAGACCCAGTATTACCAGCCCATCCCGTTCGTCTTGCGCGGCTACGGAGCAGGCGCTAAAGTGACTGCAGCGGGCGTGTTCAGCGATGTAATGCGCACATTGGGCTGGCAACAAGAGATCTGATCGATGACGCGTTACTATGCACCGGCCTCC
>DATMWF010000232.1:0-6030 GCA_035562675.1 Arenimonas sp.
AGCGGCGTCGTTCGATGCCGTGCTGTCATTGACCGGCCTGCACCATATCGCCCGCGGCAACCAGGATGCCTTCCTGGCGGAATGCCAGCGGGTGCTGCGCGGCAAGGGCGGCGTTCTGGTCGGTGAAGTCCTGCGGGGCTCGCCGGTGGATGCGTTCCTGAACGATTTCGTGCACCGGCACAACAGCCAGGGGCATGTCGGGGATTTTTTCGATGAGGGCTTCCTGACGCAGATTACGGTGGCCGGATTCAGCGAGGCGCGGATGCAGGTCCGGTCCTATGCCTGGCGTTTCGCCGATGTTCCGTCCATGGTGATCTATTGCAGGAATATGTTCGGCATCGACCAAGCCGACGACGCGCTGATCGAGAGCGGGTTGCGGGACTATCTCGGTTTCCACGTGGCGAAGGACGGCACGGTGGAGCTGCCTTGGCAGTTGGTGTTCTATCGCGCCGTGAAGCCGTAAGCCGGCAAAGGGCGGTTCCTTGCGCAGGTCCCCGGTGGGTTGTAGAGGGCGCCGGCACTTAATCGAGCGGCAGCACCTCAACCTGGAAGCCTAGGCTGTAGATGCGTGCGGCGTATTCTTCCAGGCAGGTCCGGCTGCCTTCGCGCACCAGGCACTTGTTGCCCTGCTGGATCATGGCCATGATTTCGTGCGGATTGCGGTCCGGGAACAACGATGACAGGGCCAGGCGCATCCTGTCGGGCTGGATGCCCATCAGATGGTGGCTGGACACAAAAACACCGAAGCGGTGGCGCTTTGTCATAGGGGTAACCGGTTTCATCAGGATGTTCATGAGCCTACTGTATCGGACCCGGCGCTGAAATCCATAAGAAAATTTCTTGGTGCCGGCTGATCGGCCCGGCTCAGTGCGCGACGGATTTATACGCCACGATCAGGGCCAGCAGCCCGCAGGCCATGCTGAATAACGCGTAGGCGCCGGCAATCCAGTAATCGCCGCGGCGCAGCAGGTGGAAGGTTTCCAGCCCGAATGCCGAGAACGTGGTGAAGCCGCCGAGCAGGCCGGTGAACAGCAGCAGGCGTAGGTTCGGCGACAGGGCATGGTGTTTCTCGGCGAACGCGAACAGGGCGCCCGCGATCAGGCAGCCCAGCACGTTGACGGTGAAGGTCGGCCACGGAAATTTTTGTTGCAGGGTCTGGTGAAGCAACCAGCCGGACAGCGCGTAACGCGCGCAGGCCCCCAAGCCGCCGCCCAAAGCGACCATCAGCCAAGCCATCATGTCTTACTCCGTGCCGGTTTCCGGTATTTTGACATGGCGGCCCGCTGCGCGCAGTGATAGGCCTTGTCCGCCCATAGCCGCATCTGTTCGGATTCCTCGAACACCGATTCCGGCGCCTGGTAGTAACCCAGCGACACGCTTTTACCTTTGCTGTCGTAGCGAAGCGGCGGCAGGCCCAGCGCGGTGAAGTCATCGGCCAGGTGGTCGTTGGCCTTGAAGTAAAGCTGCTCATCCGCCACCAGGGCGAACATCAGCCCGTCACGGGTGATGCCGAACCCGCCGAACATCGCCCGCTTGCCGATGCCGGGAATGCCGGCCATCTGCTCCAGCACGAATTCGGCGAATGCAAGCTGTTGCCGTTTGTCGATCATCGTGGATAAGAGGGCGGGAAAGTGGCTGTTGCGTTTCACTTTATGCCTGTTGCGCGGCGCAGGCAAGGAAAAGGGCGCCGAAGCGCCCTTTCCCGGATGCGATGACGGCTTACTCTTCCTTGCCGATGAACTTGTAAATCGCGGCGCCGAGCAGCGCGCCGACGATCGGCGCGGCCCAGAACACCCACAGCTGGGTCGTGGCCCAATCGCCCACATACAGGGCAACGCCGGTGCTGCGCGCCGGATTGACTGAGGTGTTGGTGACCGGAATCGAGATCAGGTGGATCAAGGTCAGGCACAGGCCGATGGCGATCGGTGCGAAGCCGGCCGGCGCGCGCTTGTCGGTGGCGCCGAGGATGACGATCAGGAAGAACGCGGTCATCACGATTTCGGTGATCACTGCCGCCTGCATCGAGTAGCCGCCCGGCGAATGCTCGCCATAGCCGTTCGAAGCGAAACCGCCGGCGGTGCTGAAGTCGGCCTTGCCGGAGGCGATCAGGTACAACACGCCACCTGCGGCGATGCCGCCGAACACCTGAGCCACGATGTACGGCAGCAGGTCTTTGGCCGGGAAGCGGCCGCCGGCCCACAGGCCGATGGACACCGCCGGATTGAGGTGGCAGCCGGAGATGTGCCCGATGGCATAGGCCATGGTCAATACCGTCAGGCCGAAGGCCAGTGACACGCCGGCCAGGCCGATGCCGACCTCAGGAAAGGCCGCCGCCAGCACGGCGCTGCCGCAGCCGCCGAGCACCAGCCAGAAGGTACCGAAAAATTCCGCACCGAGTTTTTTCATATGTGTTGACTCCCAGAATGATTGTTGATTATTCGTTGGCCCCTATGGGCGTATCCGGGGAATCCCCTCCCCGTGCATACCTTAAACCGCAGCCGGGAATTTGTATAGAACGCCGTCTGGCGAAGGCCTTGAAATGCCTGAAATTTACCTTTAACGGACACGGTTTTGACATTAAAGGCCTTTGCGTCCGCTATGAGTGAACGAAAGGATGGTGGATCCCGAAACCTCCGTGTTGCACGCAAGGCGGGTTGGCTTGTAGTATCTGCCTGTGGGACTTCTGCTTAACGCTGTGCGACGCTCCATAAGACCGCTGCGGCAGCTGGGGAAACGGATATGACGCTTACGTGGATGGTGGTGCTTAAGGTTTCGCTGGTGTTTTTCATGGCCGGCAACCTGCTGGACATGGGTCTCCGGCTCGATACCAAGAATGCGCTGCGGGGACTTGGTAACGGCCGCTTCGTTCTGTTGACCCTGTTCTGGGGCTTCGTGTTCGGGCCGGGCGTGGCGTTCCTGATCGCACGCCTCATGCCGCTCGATGCGCCGTATGCCCTGGGGCTGGTGCTGATGGGCATGACGCCGTGCGCGCCTTTCCTGCCGATGCTCGCCGGCAAGGCCAAGGCCGACCTCGGCTATACCGCGGCGTTCATGCTGCTGACCGCCGTCGGCACCATCGCCTTCATGCCGTTCGCCATTCCGCTGCTGGCAAAGGGCATGACCGTCAGCGCCTGGGCCATCGCCAAGCCGCTAATCACCATCATCCTGCTGCCCTTGGCCATCGGCATGGTCATTCTGCGTGCGTCAACGCGCCTGGCCGCCCTCCTGCAACCCATGGTCAAGAAGGTCACCCTGCTGTTCACGGCCAGCACCATGCTGGCGTGCCTGGTTGTCTATGGGGAGGACATGCTCGGCGTCGCCGGCAGTTTCGCGGTCATCTCGCTGATGCTGTTTTTCCTGGCAGTGACCGTGATTCCTTACCGTTTAGGATTCGGATTGCCGCACGAGCAGAAAATCGTGCTCAGCCTCGGCATGGCGACCCGCAATCTCGGCGCGGCATTCGCGCCGCTGGTCGCGGCGCCCTTCATCGACAAGCGCGCCACCGTCATGGTGGTGCTGGGCATTCCGCTGATGGTCCTGTTCGCCGCTGCGGCCGCAAAATGGTTCAAGCCGCCTGCGCAGGATGACTATGTGCAATGAGTCCGTACTTAGCCTGCATCGCGTTTCCGCTGCAGGCGCGATTTTGCGGTAAATAAGGAAAACATATGCTGTCTTGGGTTAGGAATAAAAGGCTGGTCCTGTCTGTCGGCGCACTCTTGGCGGTTGGTGTCCATGCGTTGGCAGGCTTCACGCTGGTGCCGAAGATCATCCGCTCGCAGGCCATTGACTATGCGCGTACCGAAGCGCTGAAGAAAAACCCGGAGCCTTGCTCCGGGTATTGTTGCGCGCAGTCTGGTTCTATCAGGGATTCTGGCCGAACTCCTGCAGGAACTGCCGCACGTTCGGATCATTCGGATAGCGGTTGATCAATTCCTGCACAAACCCGCGGATGGCCTCGGTGTCGCCGCTGTCGCGGCCGATGCTGGCGCCGGCGATCAACAGGTCGAGGTTGCCCGGATTACGGTCCAAAGCGCGGCGCACTTCTGTCAAAGCGGCAGTGGCCTGCCCGGTGGAATTCAAGGCCACCGCCAGCACATAGGCATAGCGTGGATTTTCCGGTGCCAACCGGGCGGCGCGCTGCAGTTCAGCCACCGCCTCCGGTGTTCGCTTCAGTCGCACCAAGGCCAAACCAAGCGCATGCTGCAATTCCGCCGATTGCGGCACCTGCCGCAAGCCGTCGCGCAGGGTTCGTTCGCTGTCGGCATCGCGGCCCATGAGGCGGTATAGATCGGCCAGGTTCACATAAGCCGGCACATAGCGCGGCTCCAGCTTCAGGGCGGATAGCAAGTGGGCTTCAGCTTCCGCCAGGCGGCCTTGTCTGGCATGGAAACTTCCCAGCGCCGTGCGCGCTTCCGGCGTATCGGCATTGAATTTCTGGGCCGCTTCGAATTCGCCGGCGGCTTTGGCAAATGCCTGCCGTTGTTCGGCGCTGGCGCCTTGCATGCCATCAGCCAGGGCGCTGGCCGCTTCCATGCGTACGCTACGCACCGGGTCGCGCAACAGCGGCGCCAGAAGTGGCAGGCGCCGCTCCGGCGGCAAGTCTTGCAGCGCGGTCACTGCCGCGCGGCGCACCAATGGGTCGGCGTCGCGCAGGGCTTTTTCAGCGGCGAATGCCGACATCGGGGTGGGATACCCGGCCAACAGCTCCAGTGCGCCGGCACGGGCGATGGCCGGGTGTTCAGGGCCGGTGGCGACATTGGCCAGCCGCACATTGGCATCGGCATTGCCGCCCGCCGCCGCCGTGAAAGCCGGTGTGAATTGCTGATGGCCTTTGGGTTGCTTGCCCCAGGCCTTGATGGTGTCTGCGGCCCATTTGGCGTCGTCCTCGCGGTGGCAGCTGCCGCAGGCGTTCGGCGTTTCGGTGCCGATGCTGAGATCCGGCCGCGGCACGCGCAGGCTGTGGTCGCGGCGCGGGTCGATCTGCATGTACGTGGTTTCCGGCATATGGCAGTTGGCGCACTGCGCCCCGGTGGAACCCTGCGGATGGCGATGGTGGCTTTCGCTGTCGTATTTAGCCGGCATATGGCAGCCGGCGCACACGGCGTTGCCTTCGGCGCGCAGTTTCTGGGTGTGCGGGTCGTGGCAGTCGCTGCAGGTCACGCCGGCCTGGTTCATCTTGCTCTGCGCGAACGAACCCCAGATATACACTTCATCGCGCTGCTGGCCATCGGCATGATACAGCCCGGGCACCAAGGCCGCGGCACGGTAATAGTCCTGGAATTCATCGCCGGGCCGGTATCCGTCGGCGATCTGGCCTCGCCGGGAATGGCATTGCGCGCACACCTGGATTTCGGCATCGGTTGTGCGTGGCACGCTGCGTTTGGCGTTGCCGGTAGCCGGATCCATGATCCAGCTGACACCGTTGCGCTCGATGAAGTGCGCGGTCAATTTGTCCGGATCATACGTACCGCCGGTCTTGGCCGCCTGTACATGCGACGAGCCCGGACCATGGCAGGACTCGCAGCCGACGCTGACTTCCTTCCACGTTGTCTTGAAGGTATCGCTGGCCTCGTCGTAGTTCTTGCGGACATCGGTCGAATGGCAGTCGGAGCACATGTAGTTCCAGTTCTGCGAACGCTTGGTCCAATGCAGTTCGTCCTTGGAATCGACCTTTTCATCAGCATACAGATGGAACCAGCGCTGCCCGCCGCTATCGGCCGGACGCGAATCCCAGGAAATGCTGAGCGCCTGCAGGCGGCCACCGGGAAATTCGATCAGGTACTGTTGGATCGGGTCCAGCCCGAAGGTGTATTTGATTTCGAACTCGGCCAGCTTGCCGTCCGGGCCGTCGGTGCGCACGAAGTAGGCATCGCCCTTGCGGAAGAATTCCGACACGATGCCGTTGTAGGTGAACGAGGCATTATTGAAATCGCCCAGTACTGTTTTGGCCTCGGCGTGCTGCATGGCCTTGGCGTGCTGTGATGCCTGCCAGGCGCTGAATTCGGCCTTATGGCAGCCGGCGCAGGTTTC
>DATMWF010000233.1:0-3237 GCA_035562675.1 Arenimonas sp.
AAAACCATATCCACGCCGAAGGCTCGATCGCCAAGGCGGTCGCCAAGGCGCGCGCGGCGTACCCGGACATCCCGGTCATCGTGGAGGTGGAAAGCCTTGACGAGCTGCGGCAGGCGCTGGACACCGGCTGCAGCCGTATCCTGATCGATGACTTCTCCGATGCCGACACGCGCGAGGCGGTCAGGACGGCCGCTGGCCGCAAACCGCTGGAGGTGTCCGGCAGCGTGACGCTGGAGCGCCTGGAAACCATCGCCGCCGCCGGTGTGGATTTCGTGTCGGTGGGTTCGATCACCAAGAACATCCGCGCCATCGATTTTTCGATGCGCTTGGGCAGTCCGCCGGATGCGGAGGCCAAGGCATGATGACGGCCATCTGGTTCATCGTGATCGGCCTGCCGTTGGTGCTGTTCTGGACCGACAGCCGCGCCGCGTCCGAAAAAGCCACCGCGCTGGGCCGCACGCTCTGCCAGCGCGCGGGCGTACAGTGGCTGGACCAAAGCGTGCATCAGGTTAGCCTGGCGCTGAAACGCGATGAACGCGGCCGACTGGCCTGGCGGCGCGTCTACCGCTACGAGTACTCGCATGGCGCGGAGGACCGCTTCAGCGCGACGATCACCCTTCTCGGCATGAAAGCGGTCGGCTGGACCGAGCCGCTGACCCGCGTCTAAGCGTTATTTGACGATGCGCAGATGCCCGCTTTTGGGCGGATGCGGCGGTTTCGGCGGCTCTTCGCCGTCCTGTTCCTGCCCGGAGTCCATCTCATGCTGTTCGAGCGATTCCGTGTGCGCCTGCTCGTCCGTCTGGGTTTCGTCCGGCGGCAGCATCATGCCCTGCCCGGTTTCCTGGGCATATATGGCGATGATGGCGCTCACGGGAATGTATATGGACTGGCTGGTGCCTGAGAACCGGGCGCTGAAACTGACCGCGTCATTGCCCATGTCCAGCGAAGCGACCGCGCGCATGGCGATGTTCAATACCACCTTGCCGTCCTTCACCGACGACTTCGGCACCATGACGCCCGGGCTGGTGGCATCGGCCAGGATATAAGGCGTCAGGTTGTTGTCATTGATCCACTCGTAGAGCGCCCTGAGCAGATATGGGCGGTTCGAGGTCATGGCGGGCGTTTTTTCCATCAGCTGAACGCCAGGACATCCCGCAGCTGTTTTTCTTCCACCGTCATGCTGCGCATGAAGGCCGGATTGCGGAAAATGCGCTGGCCGTAGTCTTCAACGCATTTGGCATCCTTGGGCAGGGATACGCCAAGCCAAGGCAGACGCCAGATGATCGGGGTGATGGCGCAGTCGACGATGCTCATTTCGTTGCCGAAGAAGAATTTATTGCTTTTGAAGAACGGCAGGGATTCCAGGATCAGTTCGCGCAGGCGCTTCCTGGCCTGGTCGGCCTGCTTGGATCCGGATTGGATCAGCTGCACCTGCGGCACCCAGTCCTGTTCGACCTGGCGCACGGCGATGCGGTGCATGGCGCGGAAAATCGGCTCGGCGGGCATCAGGGCCGGATGCGGGTAGCGTTCATCCAGGTACTCGGCGATCACATTCGATATATAGATGGCGTTGTCGCGCTCGACCAGGGTCGGAACCGAGTGGTAATGCGGGGCCAGCAGCAGCAGGTCCTCGGGGGGATTGGCGGTATCCACCGCGATGAGGTCGTAGGTGATGCCCTTGGCGGCCATCACCAACCTGACTTTATGGCATACCACACAATTTTTAGCCGAATACAGCGTTAAGGTATTCCGTGACCGCGGGCTTGTCGCCATTCCTTGTACCTATTCAAGATGAGGGTAGTAGCTGTCCTTTGGTATTTAACATCGCTAATTTTGCGGTTTTTTGCAAGCTTTTCATGAAAAAAGGCCGCTGGGCGGCCTTTTTTACGATGCGGACAGCACAATCAGTGGATGTCGCGCCAATATTCCTTGTTGAGGAAATACGCCAGCAGGGTGAACAGGGCCAGGAACAGCACGGCCCAGACGCCGATCGACTCGCGTTTTACGGCCGACGGCTCGCCGACATAGGCCAGGAACGTGGTGATGTCACGGGCAACTTGATCATATTCCTCGGCGCTCAGGCTGCCTTTTTTGTGCTCGGGAATGCTGAATCCGCTGATGCACTGGCCCTGGTATTCACCTTTGGCGCAGGGGGCATTGCCATGTTTCGGCTCGGTCAGGGCGTGTTGGCTGCCCTGCAGTTCCCAGAGCACATGCGGCATCGAGGCGCCCGGGAACACGGTATTGTTCCAGCCGGCCGGACGGGATTCATCGACGTAGAACGACTTCAGGTAGTTGTAGGTCCAGTCCGCGCCTTCCGCCTTGCGGCGGGCGATCAGGCTGAGATCCGGCGGCGCCTTGCCCATCCAGGCCGTGGCCTGCTTGGGATCAAGACCGGTGTTCATGGTCTCGCCGAACTTGGCGTCGGTGAACATCAGGTTTTTTTCGACCTGTTCCTGGCTCAGGCCGATGTCCTCGGCCATGCGCGAGTAGCGTTGGTAACCCAGGGAATGGCAGGCCGAGCAATAGCTCATGTACAGGCCGGCGCCGCGCTGCAGGGAACCTTTGTCGGTCAGGTCCACTTGCGCGGATTCCATCGCCACGCCGCCTCCGGAGGCCATCACGGACCCGGACAGGAACAGCGCAAGGGCGGCCAGGCCGCGGAAAACAAATGCTGGCTTACTCATGATCAGGCACCCGTGCTGGCACTTCCTTGGTCTTGCCCATGGCAGACCAAATCGGCATGGTTAAAAAGAATCCGAAATAGAATACGGTCAGGATGCGGGCGATCCAGGTCTGCGTCGTGCTGCCGGCCTGCATGCCGAGGTAGGCAAGGACCACGAAAGCGACGGCGAACATGGCGATCAGCACCTTGTGCAGCATCGGGCGGTAGCGGATCGATTTCACTTTGCAGCGGTCGAACCACGGCAGGCCGAACAGGATGAGCACCGCGCCGCCCATGGTCATCACACCGAGCAGCTTGTCGGGCACGGCCCGCAGCATCGCGTAATACGGGGTGAAGTACCAGACCGGCTTAATGTGCGCCGGTGTCACCATCGGATCGGCCGGGATGAAGTTGTCGTATTCCAGGAACAAGCCGCCGAAGGTCGGCGCGAAGAACATGATGAACGCGGCGATGGTCAGGAAGAAGCCGATGCCGAACAGGTCATGGACGGTGTAGTACGGGTGGAACGGGATGCCGTCCAGCGGCTTGCCGTTTTCGTCCTTCACTTTCTT
>DATMWF010000234.1:0-2688 GCA_035562675.1 Arenimonas sp.
GTGGTGCAGGGCGGCGATCAGCAGACCGCAGGCGATGCCTGTCGATTCGTGCGGGTAATAACGCTTCTGCCTGTTGCCGTCGGCATCGAATCCAAAGCGCTCGTAGAACACCGCGATCAGCCAAGGCGCGGTTTCCAGGAACGGTTTGTCTGCATCGGTGCCGAGCGGTGCCAGTGCGTCCAACCAAGCATCCGGTGCGCGGTGTGCGTAGAATTCACGCTCCTCGGCTTCGGCGGCGTTGCGTATCCGCCGCTTCAGCTCCGGATTGGCCACTGCCACGAAGCGCCAAGGCTGTTGGTTGGCTCCGCTGGGTGCACTGCCGGCGGCATGAATGGCCTGTTCGATGACGGCCTGCGGAACCGGTGCATCGGAAAATTCGCGGACCGTGCGGCGGCTGTGCTGGAACGCGGCAAAGCCGGTGGCGCGCTCAAGCGCTTCGGCATCCGAAAGCGCGAGCGGGTGCCGATACGCGGTTGTGGTGAATTCAGTCATCGCTTAAGTCCCAGCAGGACATGATCGCCGACAAGCTTTGCAGCGCGGATTCCCTGCTGTACGGTTCGCGTACGCCTTCGTTCCAAACCGGTCTCGGCCAGGCGGCATCGCCGGCATGGCGCAGGATCACGTGGATGTGCAGCTGCGGCACGACGTTGCCGAGCGCGGCGATATTGAGTTTTTCACCCTGCGGAAACGCCAGCTGCAGGGCGCGGGCGGCAGCGTTGATTTCGACCTGCAGCTGCACCTGCTGGATCGCGCTCAGATCGGGCCACTCGCGCACCAGTGGCACGCAGGGCACCAGGATCAGCCAGGGGAAGCGGGCATCGTCCATCAGCCCGATCCGGCACAGCGGAGCATCGCAAAGGAAATGGGTGTCGGCGGCGAGCCGGGCGTCCAGCGCAAAAGCGGGCGTGTTCATCAAGTGGTCAAGCCAATGGCGGTATAATCATCGGCTAACTTTCCGCCACGCGAGCTGTTTATGTCAAGTCAAAATCCCAAAGTCGGGTTCGTCAGCCTCGGCTGTCCGAAAGCTTTGGTCGATTCCGAGCGGATACTCACCCAGCTGCGGGT
The DNA here is from genome assembly GCA_035562675.1 of Arenimonas sp. Lineage (GTDB taxonomy): Bacteria > Pseudomonadota > Gammaproteobacteria > Xanthomonadales > Xanthomonadaceae > Arenimonas. The sequence goes on from DATMWF010000234.1 coordinate 1,066, forward strand.
GGAAGGTTATGACATCGTGCCTAACTACGACGATGCCGACGTGGTTGTGGTCAACACCTGCGGCTTCATCGATTCAGCGGTGGAAGAGTCGTTGGACGCCATCGGCGAGGCCATGGCCGAAAACGGCAAGGTGATCGTCACCGGCTGTCTGGGCAAGAAGCCCGAGCAGATCCGTGAGCAGTTCCCCGATGTGCTGTCGATCAGCGGTCCGCAGGATTACCAGTCGGTGATGAACGCCGTGCACGGCATCCTGCCGCCCAGGCACGACCCGTTCATCAGCCTGGTGCCGGACTACGGCATCAAGCTGACCCCCAAACATTACGCTTACCTGAAGATTTCCGAAGGCTGCAACCACCGCTGCAGTTTCTGCATCATCCCGTCCATGCGCGGCAACCTGGTCTCGCGCCCGGTCGACGAGGTGCTGCGCGAAGCCGAACGCCTGGTGCGCGGCGGCGTGCAGGAACTGCTGGTGATCTCCCAGGACACCAGCGCCTACGGCGTGGATGTCCGCTACGCCGAATGCAGCTGGCGCGACAGAACCTATCAGACCCGCATGAAGGACCTGTGCGAAGGCCTGTCCGAGCTCGGCGTGTGGTCGCGACTGCATTACGTGTATCCGTATCCGCACGTCGACGACATCATCCCGCTGATGGCCGAGGGCAAGCTGCTGCCGTACCTGGATATTCCGTTCCAGCATGCCAGCCCGCGCATCCTGAAGCTGATGAAGCGCCCTGGCGCCATCGACAAAAACCTCGAGCGCATCCAGAAATGGCGCGAAATCTGCCCGGACCTGACCATCCGCAGCACCTTCATCGTCGGCTTTCCCGGTGAAACCGAGGATGATTTCGAACAGCTGCTGAGCTTCATCGACCAGGCTGAACTGGACCGTGTCGGCGCCTTCGCCTATTCGCCGGTCGACGGCGCCAAAGCCAACGAATTGCCCGATCCGGTGCCGGAAGAACTCAAGCAGGAACGCCTGGCGCGTTTCATGGGGCTGCAGGCCGAGATCAGCGCCGAGAAGCTGCAGCGCAAAGTCGGCAGCGTGCAGCAGGTCCTGGTCGATTCAATCGACGGCGAACTGGCCATCGCCCGTTCAAAGGCCGATGCGCCGGAAATCGACGGCTTGGTGCAGATCCAGGACGGCGAACGGGCCGGTCTGAAGCCCGGCCAGTTCGTGGAGGTCACCATCATGGGCGCCGACGAGCACGATCTGTTCGCCTTGGTGGATCCGGATAACGCGGATTTCTAAGCGTCGTAGCTGATCGAGAGCACCACGAAGCCGGCCAATCCGGTAGGCAGCTCGACGTCGAACGACTGCTCGACGGTTTTATTCAACGCAGCCCGCGCCAAGGGCGAATCGATGCTGATCCAGCTGAGCGCCGCGTCGGTTTCATCCGGGCCGACGATCCGGTAGGCACGGACTTCGCCGTCGTCGTTTTCCAATTCGAAACGGGCGCCGAAAAAGATCTTGTGGCGCGGCGTCTTGTCGGCTTCCGGCACTTTCAGCACTTCCAGCCGCTTGCTCAGATAACGCACGCGGCGGTCGATTTCACCCAGCTGTTTCTTGCGGTAGGTGTATTCGGCGTTTTCCGAACGGTCGCCTTCGGCGGCGGCGGCGGACAG
>DATMWF010000235.1:0-2353 GCA_035562675.1 Arenimonas sp.
GAAGCGGACCTGTTCGCTGCGGCTTTCCAATCGTATCGGTTTCTGCATACAGACATCATAAACAGCGCGATGGTTTCCGCAAGCTATTTCTGCCGGTCAGCCAGTCGTATCCGGCGGGCGATCAGCCAGTGCAGCGGGAGCGCCATCAGTATCCAGTTCAGGTTCTGCTGGACGCTGAACGGCATGAATTTCAGCAGCACCGCCAATACCGCCAAGGCCGCCAGTCCGGTGACTGTCAGCCCGTAGGCCTTATGCCAGCGCGGGCCGCGGTCTTTGGTGAAATACAGCCCGAAGGCCAGCAGGGCCAACGGCGAAAAAAGCAGCAGGTTTTCATTGCGGTGCGCGTAAACATGTTCCGTGGCCAGCCACATCGCCAGCAGGGCGCTGCCCAGCAGTCCCGAAAACAGCCAAAAGGCCAGTTGCATCGCATTCTGCAAAGCCGGCTTGCGGCCGGCCCAGGCGAACAGGCCAGCCAATGCCAGGCCGATGGCCATCGCGGCCAGCGACCATTGCGGCAGTTCATTCGGCGGACGCGACAGGCGATGCGGCAGGATGGTCTGCGTGCCGGCCACCAGCGGCCTGCCGTCCGCCAACGTAGCCCTGCTCAGGCTCTGCGCCAGCAGCATCGGGATGAAGGCGTCTTCCCAGCGGCTCAGCGGCCGGTCGCCGTTGCCGCTCATGCCCACATCGAAGCCCATCGCCATCCATTTGGCGGGCCATGCCAGGCGCACCGACTCCGAACGGTAGGTATTGCCCAGCGAACTGGCGGTAAGCTGCCTGGCCAGCGCGCCGTCCAGGGTTTCATCCAATACGTCACGGATTTTGGTCGCGCAGTTGCTGGTGTAGTAATCGTAACGGTAGCGCGCGTTCTCCGGCCGGGCCAGGAACCGCAGCCGGGCCTCGATATGCGCCTTCTGCGCCTCGGTCAGGTTGAGCCATTGGATGCTGACGCCGCGCCCGGCCTGCCGGTAATAGGCCAGGTCCTGCTCCATCGGCAGCGCGGCCAGGACATAGTTCATCCGGCCGGCGATGAAGTTCCGGGTGAAGCCGGGTTCTGAAAGGTCGAAGAAGCCGAAATTGTAGGAAAGCGCCTGCTTGCCGTCGTCGATGATGACGGCGTTATGGCCGAAGCGTTCCCAGAAGATTTCGCCCGGCGCCATGGTCATCACGCCGACGCGGGTCTGCGCCAGAACCGGCAGGCCGAGCAGGGAAAGGCACGCAAACCCCAGCGCCAGACACAGGCGCCTGAATTCAGTCGCCATGGATATTGACGAGGAACCGGTGGATCCGGCGCGAATCGGCCTGGCCGACCCGGAAGTGGAAGCGCCCGATGGTCAGCTCTTCGCCGGTTTCCGGCAGATGCCCGATGGCCGCGACGATGTAGCCGGCGATGGTGTCGTATTCGTCGTCCGGGAAATGCGCGCCGAACTGGTGGTTGAATTCGGCGATCGGCGTCAGCGCGTCGACCACGAACTGCCCGTCGGCCTGCGCGGCGATCATCACCGCCTCGTTGGCGTCGTCGTGCTCGTCGTCGATCTCGCCGACGATCTGCTCCAGCACGTCCTCGATGGTGATCAGCCCGGACACCCCGCCGTGTTCGTCGATGACGATCGCCATGTGGTTGCGCGACTGGCGGAATTCCTTCAGCAGCACGCTGAGCTGTTTCGACTCGGGAATCAGCACGGCCGGGCGTATCAGGCCATGGATGTCACGCGGACCGTTGTCGACCACCACGCCGCGCAACAGATCCTTGGCCAGCAGGATGCCCAGGATTTCGTCCTTGTCCTCGCCGTGCACCGGGAAGCGGGAGTGACCGGATTCGACCACTTCCTTCATCAAATCGAGGAAACTGCTGTTGATCGGCAGGGACACCATCTGTCCGCGGGGAATCATCACGTCCGCCACCTGAAGTTCGGAAACCGACAGGGCGCCTTCGAGGCGTTTCAGGGTGTCGTTGTCGATGATGTGGTGCCTGGCTGCGGAAACCAGCAGCTGCTTGAGGTCATCCACTGAATCGGGTTCGCTGGAAAAAGCATGGCTGATCTTCTCCAGCCAGGATTTCTTGGGCGTACTACTGTCCGGATCGTCTGACATAAACTCGGGTAATGCACCCTGTAGGGCGGGCTTATAGTTTATCGCAATTATCCCCGCAGTGTGCCGCCGCGGGCATCGGCCGCCGTCCGGGGCATATGTCAAATGCGCATGACTGCATGCCGATAAATCATTTCCCCCGCATCGGGGCGGTTGTTACAGTCCATTTCAGCAGACACAAACCCACTGTAAGGAACCACCCCATGAAAACCCCCGCTTATGCCCTGGCATACGGCCTGCTTTACCTTGCCTCCACCGATGC
>DATMWF010000236.1:0-4017 GCA_035562675.1 Arenimonas sp.
CATTGCACCGTGCCGGATATGCCGTCCTGGAACGGCGCGGCCCAGGCATATACCGCCTGGAACATGAAAAACAGGACGAACCCCAGAATCAACAGCCCGAAAAACGGATGCAGCAGCCAGCGGTCCAGGCCGTCGTCCAGCGCCGAGGTGTCGCGCGGCATGCTGACGGTTTCACCCAGTATCCGGCGCACCTGCTGGTGCTGGTCTTCCGGCAAGGCTGCCGGGTCGACATACGGTATCGGCAGGACATCGGCCAGCAGGCATTCCTTCAGCCGGTCGGCGCCATGGGCGGCCACGGCCACGGTCGGAACCACCGGCACGCCGAGTGCCTTTTCGAGTTTCTCGATATCAATCACGATGCCGCGCTTTTCGGCTGCGTCCATCATGTTCAGCGCGACCAGCATCGGCCTGCCCAGCGCCTTGAGCTCCAGCACGAACCGCAGATGCAGACGCAGATTGGTGGCATCCACCACGCACACCATGGCATCGGGATGGAATCCGTAATCGTGGGTACCCATGCAGATATCGCGGGTGATCGCCTCATCCGGACTGGTGGCGTTCAAGCTGTATGCGCCAGGCAGGTCCAGCACATTGACCTGCCGGTCACCCAGGCTGAACTGACCCTGCTTGCGCTCCACCGTGACACCGGCATAATTGGCCACTTTCTGGCGGCTGCCGGTCAGCAGGTTGAACAACGCGGTCTTGCCGCAGTTCGGATTGCCCACCAAGGCGATGTTTTCGATGCTCATGGCATGCTGCCGACAAGCACCCGCGCGGCCTCGGATTTACGCAGGGCGAACCGGGTGAAGCCGATCTGGACCAACAGCGGATCGCCGCCGAACGGCGCGGTGGTGACACAGCGGACCTGCTCGCCGGCCACAAAACCCAAATCCAGCAGGCGCCGGGCGATGCTGTCCAACGGGCCTTGGCTTTGGATGCCGAGGACCCGGGCAGTCTGGCCTTTGTGCAATTGACTTAGGTCCACGAGACGCTTCCAAATGGGAATAGTTCTCATTATAGTATCAATTTAGGCCAATAGGTGTGATTTACATCAAGCGCCGACGTCTTGATCAGGAAATGCAAGTCATGACGCTTGTCATTGATTCGTAACATTTTTACTCAATAATCAGCGTTCATCCATCAGCGACTGAAACCGTGATAGTTCACCGCACCGAACTGGCCAATATTGAGCTGAACGCTTCACGACGGACGCTGAGCTTGCTTGAGCGCAGGCTTCTGCTGTTCGCCGATGGCAAGCGGAGAATCGATGAAATCCGGACCTTGGTCAATGCGCCGAATGCCGGCGAACTGCTTTATCTGCTGGAAAAATCAGGCTATTTGTCCCAAGTAAAATCCAAAACAGCCACGCCCGATGAACCACCTGCATCGGCCATGGACGAAATCATGGGACAGCTCAGGCCACTCATCGCACCGATCGCCGCCAGCGGCCTGTTCGCCAAGCCGAAAACCCAACCGGCAAAAGCTAGCCCGGCGGTGGTCCGTCCCGCAGCCGCTCCGCCGCGAGCCGTCATTGCGCCTCAAGCACAGGCTTTGCAGGATGCCGAGCGGACTGCACAAGTCCGGGAGCCTGCCATCGATGACATCGCCAAACTGGCCATCAAACGTATCATCGTGGAAACCAGCGGCGAGCATCTTGGCATCTTTTCCAGGGAGTTGCTGGATAAAACCGAACAGGCCCAGGATGCCGCCCAACTGCGCGCCTGCATATCCCAATGGCACATGGCGATGCAGGAATCGCGGAGCGGTCGTGAAAAATGCCTGGAATGGCTTGGCGAAGTGAATCGGCTGCTGGTGCCGGATGCCGCCTTGGCATTGAAATCCGCCTGACCCTGACGGAGTTCAACCGTCCGTCACGATACGTTATGATAAGGCATCCCAAAATAGCGCTGAATCATGACAAACCCCGTTCTTTGCACTGTATCCGGCACGGTCGCGACACTGACCCTGAACCGCCCCGGGACGCACAATGCGTTCGATGCCGAACTGATCCGCGAACTCGATGAGGCGCTGGCGGGACTCGAAGCGGCCAAGCCGCGCGCAATGATCCTGACCGGCGCCGGCAGCACGTTTTCCGCCGGTGCGGACCTGAACTGGATGCGCGCCATGGCGCAGGCCAGCGAGCACGACAATTTCGCCGATGCCATGGCGTTGGCGCGCTGCCTGCGGCGTTTGAACAACCTGCCCTTTCCCACCATCGCCCGCCTCAACGGCTCGGCGTACGGCGGCGGCGTCGGATTGGCGGCCTGCTGCGATATCGCGGTTTCGGTCGACAGCGCCAAATTCTGCCTGAGCGAGGTCAAGCTCGGTCTGGTGCCTGCGGTGATTTCACCCTACGTGATCGCCGCCATCGGCGCGCGCCAGGCCAGGCGCTACTTCCTGAGCGCCGAAGTATTCGGGGCGTCGGTTGCGATGGCCATTGGCCTGGTGCATGAATGCGTCGCCGGCGACGAGCTCGACGATACCGTGGACCGCATCGTCCATTGGCTCGGAAAAGGCGGGCCGCACGCCATGGCCGAAGCCAAGCTGTTGGTGCGGGAATACAGCGCCGCTGAAACCGAACTTCAGATGGAAAACCAGGACAAGGCCAATGCCCTGCTGATCGCCAGGCTGCGCGTCGGCAAGGAAGGCCAGGAAGGCTTGGGCGCATTCCTTGATAAACGCCCCGCCGGATGGATCAAGCCGGAATGAAGACCCTGTTCAGCAAAATCCTGATCGCCAACCGCGGCGAAATCGCCTGCCGGGTCATTCGAACCTGTCAGGCGCTCGGCATCAAGACCGTTGCGGTGTTTTCCGAAGCGGACCGAGACGCCGAACATGTAAGGCTTGCCGACGAAGCCGTGTGCATCGGACCGTCTGAAGCCGGCCTGAGCTATCTCGACAAACAGGCCGTGCTGGACGCGGCGTTGGCGACCCATGCACAGGCCATCCATCCGGGTTACGGTTTCCTCTCGGAAAATGCCGAATTCGCCGAAATGGCCGGCGCCGCAGGACTGGTGTTCATCGGGCCGAAAGCCTCCAGCATGCGCGCCATGGGTTCCAAGGCCGGAGCGAAAACCCTGATGATCGCCAACGGTGTGCCGGTCATTCCGGGTTACAGCGGCGAGAACCAGGATCCGGAGCATCTCCTCCAACAGGCGCAGGACATCGGCTACCCGCTGATGATCAAGGCCGCGCATGGCGGCGGCGGCAAGGGCATGCGCATCGTGCACCACGCCAACGGCTTCCTGTCGGCGTTGCAGTCATGCCAGCGCGAAGCGATCAACGCCTTCGGCAAGGACCGCGTCCTGCTCGAACGCTATATCGAAAAGCCGCGCCATATCGAATTCCAGGTCTTCGCGGACAGCCAGGGCCAGACCATCCACCTGGGCGAACGGGAATGCTCGGCGCAACGCCGTTTCCAGAAGGTGATGGAAGAATCGCCTTCGCCGTTCCTGACCCCGGAACGGCGCGCGGACATGGCCGAAGCCGCCGTGAAGGCCGCCAAGGCGGTCGATTACCTCAATGCAGGAACCGTGGAATTCATCGTGGCGCCGAACGGCGAATTCTATTTCATGGAAATCAACTCACGCCTGCAGGTCGAGCATCCGGTCACCGAAATGGTCACCGGTTTCGATCTGGTGCGCTGGCAGATCGAAATCGCCTCCGGCCTGCCCCTGCGCGTGCCGCAGCATGACATCGTGCACCGCGGTCATGCCATCGAGGTCAGGCTGTACGCCGAAGACCCGGACCGGAATTTCATGCCGGGCAGCGGCGTCATCGAAAAACTGTTCCTGCCGGAACAGAACCGCGCCCTGCGCATCGACAGCGGTTTCCGTGAAGGCAACCGGGTCAGCGTGTTCTACGACCCGATGCTGGCCAAACTGATCGTCTGGGGCGAAACCAGGGCGCTGGCGCTGGCCGCCCTGCAGCAGGCGCTGGCGCAGTGCCAGATCTTCGGCCTGCCGAGCAATATCCGTTTCCTGGAACAGCTGACGGCACATCCCGTCGTGCAGCAGG
>DATMWF010000237.1:0-3993 GCA_035562675.1 Arenimonas sp.
TCCCTGCAGGAAGGCCGCATCGACGATTTCCGCGCCATGATCGGCCAATTCCAGGACACCAGCATGCGCATCAAATACGCGCAGATACCGGTGGTGGCCGCCGTGCGCGGCATGGCCCTCGGCGGCGGCTGCGAATTCCAGATGCACGCGGCGCGTACGGTATTTTCCCTTGAAAGCTATATCGGCCTGGTGGAAGCCGGCGTCGGCCTGTTGCCGGCCGGTGGCGGCCTTAAGGAAATCGCCGTTCGTGTCGGTACAGCCGGCGGCGATGTGTTCGCCGGCCTGAAGCCGTATTTCGAGGCGATTGCCATGGGCAAGGTGTCCGCTTCGGCCCTGGAGGCCAAGGAACTGAAACTGGCCCGCGAGTCCGATGTGGTGGTGTTCAATTCCTTTGAACTGCTGCACGTCGCCAAAGCGCAGGCGAGAGCCATGGCCGAATCGGCCTACCGTCCGCCGATGCCGGCCAAGGACATTCCGGTCGCGGGCAGCATCGGCATCGCCACGTTCAAGATGATGCTGGTCAACATGCAGGCCGGCGGTTTCATTTCAGAACACGACATGGAGGTCTCCACTCGGATCGCCACGGTGCTTTGCGGCGGCGACGTCGACCGCGGCACCTTGGTGGACGAGCAATGGCTGCTGAATCTGGAGCGCGAACATTTCGTCGCCCTGGCATTGATGCCGAAGACCCAGGAGCGGATCGCTTTCATGCTTAAGAACGGCAAGCCGCTGCGCAACTAATCCAGGATGAATACCATGAAAAAAGTTCAAGAAGCCTATATCGTAGCGGCAACGCGCACACCGGTCGGCAAAGCGCCGCGCGGCGCCTTCAGAAACACACATCCCGCCGACCTGCTGGCGCATGTTCTGCGCAGCGTCGTGGCGCAGGCGCCGGGCATCGATACCTCGCGCATCGATGACGTCATCATCGGCTGCGCCATGCCGGAAGGCGAGCAAGGCATGAACGTGGCGCGCATCGGCGCGTTGCTGGCCGGCCTGCCGCAATCGGTGTCGGCGCAGACCATCAACCGCTTCTGCTCATCCGGCCTGCAGTCGGTGGCCTTGGCCGCCGACCGCATCCGCCTCGGCGAAGCCGACCTGATGATCGCCGGCGGCGCCGAATCCATGAGCATGGTGCCGATGATGGGCAACAAGATCGCCATGAGCCCGTCGGTCTTTGAAAACGAGCATGTCGCCATCGCTTTCGGCATGGGCATCACCGCCGAGAATGTCGCCGCTCAATGGAATGTGTCACGGGAAGACCAGGATGCCTTCGCGTTCGCATCGCACCAGAAAGCCCTGGCCGCGATCCAGGCGGGTAATTTCAGGGCCGAGATTTCGCCTTATGAGGTGGTTTCGCGTTCGGCCAATCTGGGCACCGGACAGATCATCACCCGCGGCAAATCCATCAGCGATGATGAAGGCCCGCGTCTTGATACCAGCCTTGAAGGACTGGCCAAGCTGAAACCGGTATTCAAGGCGCGCGGTTCGGTGACCGCCGGCAACAGTTCGCAGATGTCCGATGGCGCCGGGGCGGTGCTGCTGGCTTCCGAACAGGCCATCAAGGACTACGGCCTTACCCCGCTCGCACGTTTCGTCAGCTTCTCTGTGGCCGGCGTGCCACCGGAAGTCATGGGCATCGGCCCGATTGCCGCGATTCCTAAAGCGCTGAAACAGGCCGGCCTGAACCAGGACCAGTTGGACTGGATCGAGCTGAACGAAGCCTTCGCCGCGCAGGGCCTGGCGGTCATCCGTGACTGCGGGCTTGACCCGGCCAAGGTGAACCCTTATGGCGGTGCCATTGCCCTGGGCCATCCTTTGGGCGCCACCGGAGCCATCCGGACCGCCACCATCGTGCATGGCCTGAAACGCGCGCAGCAGAAATACGGCATGGTCACCATGTGCATCGGCACCGGCATGGGCGCCGCCGGAATTTTTGAATCGCTGTAAAGCCTTCGGCTGTTTTCCGGGTTCCGGATAACTGGCTTCTAGGCAAAAAAAACACCGCTGAGAAGCGGTGTTTTTTTTTCAGCTTAGTGGCATCACTCAGTGGTGATGGCCGCCCTCGCCGTGCACGTGGCCGTGGGTGATCTCTTCTTCGGAGGCGTCACGCACTGAAACGATTTCAACGGCAAAGAACAATGGCTGCCCTGCCAGAGGATGGTTGCCATCGACGGTCACGGTGGTTTCATCGGCGGCGGTGACGGTGACGGTCATGGCGCCCTGCGGGGTCTGGGCCTGGAACTGCATGCCCGGCTCGATTTCATCGACGCCCTGGAATGCTTCGCGCGGCACTTGCTGGACCATGAAGTCATGGTGTTCGCCGTAGCCTTCTTCGGCGCTGACTTCGACGTCCATTTTGTCGCCGGATTTTTTGCCCAACAAGGCATTCTCAAGACCGGGAACGATCTGGCCGACGCCATGCAGATAGGTCAGCGGCTGGTTGCCTTCCGAACTATCGATGACCTGACCGTCCTTGCCGGTCAATGTGTAATGGAAGCTGACGACGCTGTTTTCTTTGATCTGCATAATGGATTCCTGAAGTGTTAAAACAAAAACCCCGAATAATCGGGGTTTTGTAAAGACTATGACGTCTTTGGATTACATGGGCTGAACTTCGTCAGCCTGCATTCCTTTCTGGCCTTTGACGAGCTTGAAGCTCACTTTCTGGCCTTCTTTCAACGATTTGAAACCGTTGCCTTGGATCGAACGGAAATGCACGAATACATCTTCGCCGCTTTCCGGGGTAATGAAACCAAAACCTTTAGCATCATTGAACCACTTAACTGTACCAACTTGACGATCTGACATTTTTATAACTCCATGAAAACAAGAAAACCCGCGGTATTTAATATAGGCGCAGGACTGTTTTGCTAGGAATATCGCGATGTTACGATGAAGCGGACACAAAATCTACCGCATCGGGCCACAAGCCACATTGGCCCTGAGCAAAATCAGTACGAACACTATACACGAGGAAAGTGGGAATTGGCAATAAATATATGATTTTTATTGAAGTTGATTCAAATCAATGGTGGCTCGTTCATAAAAGACTTATCATGAGCCGTCTGGTTGACTTCCGTTTTTCAGCGGAATTCTCTTTAAAATACATTTTAAATTATTGATTTAAAAGGTTTCAATGAGTTCTGCTTACATCAAAGAAGCGGTTTTGGACGTACGCCATTGGACTGACCAGTACTTCAGTTTCACGGTCGCGCGTGATGATGGGTTCCGGTTCGAAAACGGTCAATTCGTGATGATCGGGATAGAAGTCGACGGAAAACCGCTGATGCGCGCTTACTCCATCGCCAGCGCCAACTGGGAAGAACATCTGGAGTTCTTCAGTATCAAGGTGCCTAATGGCCCGCTGACATCACGTCTGCAGCATATACAGCCGGGCGATTGCCTGATGATCAGCCGCAAGCCGACCGGTACGCTGCTGATAAGCGATGTGCATCCCGGCAAAGTCCTCTACCTGCTGTCGACCGGCACAGGGCTTGCCCCGTTCCTGTCCATCATCAAGGATCCGGAGACCTACGAGCGCTTCGAACATATCGTACTGGTGCACGGCGTGCGCTACATCCGTGACCTGTGCTATGCCGATTACGTGCGCAACGAACTGCCGCGGCACGAATACCTCGGTGAACAGATCGCCCGGCAGCTGCATTACGTGCCGGTGGTATCGCGGGAGCCGTTCGCCCTGCACGGCAGGGTGACCACCCTGCTCGACAACGGCGAGATACCCCGTTCACTGGGTTTTGCCCCCTTGAATCCGGAAACCGACCGCGCCATGATCTGCGGCGGGCCGCAGATGCTCGCTGATTTCAGGAAGATTCTCGACAGCCGCGGATTCCAGGCGTCCAGCAAGATCGGACAACCGGGACATTATGTTTTCGAGCGCGCGTTCGTCGAGAAATAGCGGGCGGAACGCCTTGAAATAAGGCATAATATCGGGCTGGTAACCTGCGTTATCAGCCAACCAATCCAATACTT
>DATMWF010000238.1:0-2786 GCA_035562675.1 Arenimonas sp.
TCGGCCAGATGCGGTGCACGTCCTGATCGATGTAGGAGCCGTCGGTCGAGGCGAAATATTTCTGTTCATTGACCATGAACATCTGGGAGTTGACGAAATTGGCGCCGGCCGCCAAAGCAGCGGCATTTGCGGACAGCAGCAACTCGGCCTTTTCCTTCACCGGCACCTGCATGCCGTTCTTGACCAAGGGCGTCGACCAGGACACCTCGCCGACGCCTTTTACCGGCGCCAGACGCACGGGTTCGGTCTGCGCCACGGCATTCGCCTTGGCAATGGCCACCGCCTGCTTGGCGGCCTTGACGATGCCGGCGTTGGACAGATCGCTGGTGGCCGCGAAGCCCCAGGTGCCGTTGGCGATCACCCGGATGCCGATTCCGGTCGATTCGGTGTTGGCGATGCTCTGCACCTTCATTTCGCGGGTCAGGATGGATTGCCGCAGGTAACGGCCGATGCGCACGTCGCAGTAGCTGGCGCCGGCGGCGGTGGCCGCGTTCAAGGCCAGGTCGGCCATGGTTTTCTTGCGCGCCGGGTCCATCTTGACCAGCAGCGCTTCGGCGGCCACGGCATGGCTGAAACCGGGAACCAGCAGCCCGGTCAACCCGATGCCCGAAGCCGTCAGGAAATTCCGTCTATTCATCTAAATGCACTCCAAAATCAAGGGGACCGCCATGGGGCCAAAGGCCGATTTCCATTATCTTAGCGCATATTTTCCCGCGGCAAGGCACTGGACGCTTGGATGGATCTGCAGGCTGATGTACGATGATATCCGGGTGGTCCAAAGCGGACCGGAAGCGGCTGAAGCGGTTCCGGAAAAGCCGTGGGTAGCGCCGGCAACAGAAACCACCTGGATGAAGAGCCCGTTTATGCGTATTGGTTTGATTTTTAAAGTCTTCATCGTACTGGCCGTCGCCGGCACCCCGTTGGTTGGCCATGCCGCACTGCCGGAACGTCCTGATCTGCCATTGGTCGGCGCATTGCCGACCGGCGACGACAGCCCGCTCGACAAAGCCCTGATACCGAAGCTTGAGGCCAACTCCGGCATGTCCGGATTCCGCCTGATACCCAACGGCATGGAGGCCTTCGCCCTGCGCGCCATGACCGCGCGCGCCGCCAGCCGAAGCCTGGATATCCAGTACTACATCTGGCACAACGACACCACCGGCCGCCTGTTGGTGCATGAACTGAAGCTGGCCGCCGACCGCGGCGTCAGGGTGCGCCTGTTACTTGACGACATGGATGCGCGCGGCAACAATTTCGCGCTGGCGGCGCTGGATGCCCACCCGCGCATCGATGTCCGGGTATTCAATCCGTATGTCTCGCGCAGCGGCACTTTCGGAAAAGTCTGGGAAACCATGACCAGCTTCAAACGCATCAACCACCGGATGCATAACAAATCATGGATCGCCGACAACCGTGTGGCACTGGCCGGCGGCCGCAATATCGGCGATGAATATTTTTCCGCGAGCGACGAGGTCAATTTCATCGATCTCGATTATGCACTGCTCGGGCCGGCGGTCGAAACGCTCAGCGCTTCCTTCGACGCCTACTGGAATTCAATCGCCACCTATCCGGTCTCGGTATTGAGTCCGGAGCTGGTCAATGCCGGCTCGCTGGCGAAGCTGATTGCCGAATCCGAAAGCGTGCTGCGCGACGACCTTAAGTCGCCGTATATCTCCGCGCTGAAAGCTTCCGAGCCGATGCGCACAATCACCGAGCAAACGCTGTATTTCCAGTGGACCGCGGACTGGAAAGTGCTTTCGGATGATCCGCTGAAAGCGCTGAAAACCGGCGATGGCCTGGACAAATCGCATGTACTCCAGGGCTTCAGGGCGGCATTGCAGGGCGCTGAAAAGGACATCACCCTGATATCCCCGTATTTCGTGCCGGGCAAGGAGGGCACCGCCAACCTGATCGGCGCCGACAAGCAGGGCCGTGCGGTTTCCGTGCTGACCAACTCGTTGCTCGCCAACGATGTGGCTGCCGTGCATGGCGGGTACTCGAAGTACCGCAAAGATCTGGTCAAGGGAGGCGTTGAAGTCTATGAACTGAAACCCAGTGCAGGCAAAAACGCCGGATCCAGCTGGTTCGGCTCTTCCGGCGCCAGCCTGCATACCAAAGCAGCGCTCATCGATGATACCAGCGCCTTCGTAGGCTCTTTCAATCTCGACCCGCGCTCGGTCTCGCTGAACTGCGAACAGGGCATACTGGCAAGTCATCCGCAGCTGGCCAAGGATCTGCGCGCCATCTACAGCAAAGTCACCACCGGCAAATCCGCCTGGCAGGTCGGTATCGACCAGCGCAACAAGCTGACCTGGACCGATGACAGCGGGATGACCGGCAGGGAGCCGAAAGCCAGCCTGGGCCGAAGGTTCCAGGCCTTCCTGTTCCGCATTTTCCCGCTTGACTCGCAGCTCTGAGCTAACCGGCCGCCAATTTGCAGGTATCTTGATATACATCATGGTGCCAGTGTTCACCAGCTCCTAGACTGGACGCATCGACCACTCGGAGCCCGCCATGCGAACCACCCCCTTTGTCTTGAATGCCCTGACTTTAGCGCTGTTGGCCGCGCCGGCCCTGGCCGTGGAAGACAGCGATGGCAAACTGCTTCTGGATACCCGCTGGCGCCTGGAAAACGTTGACGACGATGCCTTCGTCCGGAATGCGTTTGCCGATACCGTGCGCATCCGGCTGGGTTACCAGACGCCGGTACGCAGTGGCTGGAGCGGCGTGATCGAAGCGGAAGCCACGCAGCACCTGTTCGGTGAGGACTTCAACAGCACCGCCAA
>DATMWF010000239.1:0-2582 GCA_035562675.1 Arenimonas sp.
TTGGATGCGGCAGGCATTGCCCACGACCTGGGTGCCATTGACGACATGCCTTTGAGCTTCCGCTCCATGGCGCGCTACAACATCGAGAATATGGCAGGTGCGGCCCTGACGGCGCTTCTGATGGATATGCCGGTAACCGTGATTGCGCAGACACTGGCCTGTTTCGGCAGCGGCCATGACGATAATCCGGGCCGCCTGCAATCCTGGCAGTTCGCGGATGTGCAGGTATTCATGGACTATGCGCACAATCCCGAGGGCATGCAGGGCTTCCTTGCCATCGCACGCGCCTTCAGCGGCTCCGGGAGGCTGGCGGTGCTGTTAGGGCAGGCCGGCAATCGGGAAGACGCCGATATCCGCAAACTGGCCGCTTCGGTGGCCGCATTCCAGCCGGATCTGGCGGTGCTCAAGGACATGGCCGGTTACGAAAGAGGGCGCGAAGTCGGCGAAGTGCCCGGCCTCCTGCGCGATGAACTGATGCGCTGCGGCATGCCCGATGCCGCTATCCGCGTCTGCCTGGATGAAGTGCAGGCGGTCCGTTCGATCCTTGCATGGGCGCAGGCCGGCGATGTGCTGGCCTTGCCGGTCCATGGCCTGAAAGAGCGCACCGCCGTGCAAAACCTGCTGGACGCCATGCAGGCACAGGGCTGGCGTTCAGGGCAGGCGCTCCCTGATCTGCCGCCGGTGCCTGAAACCCCCGTCGATGCCTGACGTCAGCCGTCAAATTCGCTAAAATACAGCGCTTATCACCAAGGTCCACTTATGACGTGCCGTACCCGTTTTGCCCCCAGCCCGACCGGATTCCTGCATATCGGCGGAGCCCGGACCGCCTTGTATTGTTATCTGGAAGCACGCCGCCGCGGCGGCACGTTCGTCCTGCGCATCGAGGACACTGACCGCGAGCGGTCCACCCAGGCGGCCGTAGACGCCATCCTGCAGGCCATGGACTGGCTGGGCCTGGAATACGACGAAGGCCCCATTTACCAGACCGAACGCCTGCACCGCTACCAGGAAGTCGCTGAGCGCATGGTGGCCGACGGGTCGGCGTATTACGCCTACGAAAGCAAGGACGAGCTCGAGGCGATGCGCAACGAGGCCTTGGAAAAAAATGAGAAGCCCCGTTACAACGGGCGTTACCGCGATGCCAATGAACCGCGCCGCGACGACTCGAACCGGGTGATCCGCTTCAAGAATCCGCGCGATGGCGTGGTGGCCTGGGACGATAGCATCAAGGGCCGCATCGAGTTCAGCAACACCGAACTCGACGACCTGGTGATCTTCCGGTCCGACGGCTACGCCACCTATAATTTCGCGGTGGTGGTCGACGACCTCGACATGACCATCACCGACGTGATCCGCGGCGACGACCACGTCAACAACACGCCGCGCCAGATCAACATCTACAAGGCGCTCGGCGATTTCCTGCCGCGCTTCGCGCACATGCCGATGATCCTCGATCCGGAGGGCGCCAAGCTCTCGAAACGGCACGGCGCGGCCAACGTCATGCAATACCGCGAGGACGGCTACCTGCCGCATGCGCTGTTGAACTACCTGGTCCGCCTGGGCTGGTCGCACGGCGACCAGGAGCTGTTCAGCAAAGCAGAGATGTTCGAGCTGTTCAGGATCGAAGACGTCAATTCGAAAGCGTCGCGCCTGGATCCCGCCAAGCTTAACTGGATCAACCAGCATTACCTGAAAACCGATGCGCCCGAGGACGTCGCCAAGCATCTGCTCTGGTATCTGGAGAAAGCCGGTTATGACCTGGCCGCCGGTCCGGCGCCGGCCGATGTGGTGGTCGCGCTGCGCGACCGCGTGCATACCCTGAAGGAAATGGCCGAAAAAGCCAAGGTCTGGTACCTGCCGCTGTCTGAGTCGGATATTGATGCGGATGCGGTAGCCAAACAGTTCACCGCGGCCGTGCGGGAGCCGTTCACGCTGTTCATCACCAAGCTGGAGGCGTTGCCCGAATGGCGTCTGGAAGCGGTGCATCAGGCATTCGCCGATACGTTGGCTGAACTGGGCCTGGGCATGGGCAAGCTCGGGCCGGCGGTGCGCGTCGCGCTGACCGGCACGCCGGTGTCGCCGGCCATCGACCATACCGTGTATCTGTGCGGGCGCGACCAGGCATTGTTGCGCCTGCGCGCGGCTTTGGCGAAGCTGCCTTGATGAGCGGCCATGCCGACGACTGCACCCATCCGCACCACCATGTGCACGACGCCCAGGCGTTCGTCGATGCGGTGAAGGCGGTCTGCGCGCAGCGCGGGCTGCGCTTGACCCCGATCCGCGCCCAGGTGCTGGGGCTGATCGCCGCGCACCGGAAGCCGATCAAGGCCTACGACCTGCTTGAGCAGATGAAGGCCGAAGTGGGCGCCAATGCGCCCCCGACGGTTTACCGTGCCTTGGATTTCCTGCTCGAGCACGGTTTCATCCACAAGCTGTCTTCGATCAACGCGTATGTGGCCTGCCATCATCCGAGCATCGAACATTCGGTGCCGTTCCTGATCTGCGATACCTGCCAGAGCGCGATTGAGCTGGAAGACGAAAGCATCGCTGAAGATCTCCGCCTGAAAGCCGAAGCGCTCGGC
>DATMWF010000240.1:0-7184 GCA_035562675.1 Arenimonas sp.
CCCTGGTCTTTCTGGACGGTATCGCCGACCTTGACCAACAGCTCGATGACCGGCACGCCGGAGTCGCTGCCCAGGTCAGGCACGCGTGCTTCAATGATTTCAGACATAGGGATTATTGCCGGTTTCGGGTATTGCGCCTATTGTCACCCGAGTTGACCTGCTTGCCAATGGCCTGATGCCACGGACAAAAAAACTCCCGCCGGGGCGGGAGGAGAGAGGAATGGGGTTGAATACCGGTCAGCGGGCCTTGTCAGACTCTAAAAAGTTGATCGGCTTGCCGTTCGGCAGCCGCACTTCCAGGCTGTCATCGATTGCGTCCATACGCTGAATACGTTTGCACATGGACTGGGCGAGGGGCTCCAAGGCCTTGGCGCGCGCTTCCATGCGGGCATCCAGGTCTTTATCCATGGCATCCATGCGTGCATCCATGGCCTTGGTCTTTTCCTCGCCGGCGAACACCGAATTCATCGCGAAACCGAGTGCGCTGCCGGTGATTCCGGGTACGAATTCGGCCACAATCGGATCCACGATGCTTTCCATGGCGTCGTCATTGAAGATCGGCAGGGTCTTTGAATCGCTGGCGGCCGCCAGCGCCTTGGTGCGGGCCTTGTCGTAATCGCCGCGCTTGCCCTCATCGCCTGACAGCGCAACAGACACTTCAATCAGGGCGTCAACGGCCATACCGACCGCTTCGACCGCCACCTGCCGCGATTCGGGCACCAGCTGGCGCAACTCGGCCTCGAAGGCATCGGCCCGTTTCTGGTCGGCCGCCGACAGCACCGCCGGCTTTCCGTTCAGGAACAGCTTGCCGCCGCCCAACACCACCCGCGTATCCCGGCCCTGGTCGTTTTCGAACACGAACGCCTGACCGCTCAGGCTCACCTGATAGTCGGAGCTGGCGTTGCAACCGACGTCGACCTGATGCTCCTTGGCCTGGACGCCGCCACTCGAGGCGAACGCCATGACGGATAGCGCGGCGGATAAGCGGATCACTGTAAGCCTATGCATATAATGCCTGTATCGTTGATGGAGATTGGAGACAGTGTAAGGTACGAAAGTTCCCCTGCCATGTGCCAAAGGCATACGTGACTTTCGTCATAAGACAGCGCCTTGGCTTACACTATCCAGCGAGGTGAGCCCGTGTCTATCCGTGAATTCGTGCAAAAAAATCCCCTGCTGGTCCTGATGCTGACCGCCTGCCTATGGACACTTGCCTTCCAGGGCAGCCGCGGACTGATCGAGCCCGACGAAGGCCGCTACAGCAACGTCGCGCTGCAGATCCTGCAGCATGACGACTGGATTTCGCTGTACCGCAACCAGGAAAGCCTGCATTTCACCAAGCCGCCGCTGACCTACTGGGCGATCGCCGCGTCGGTTTCCGTGTTCGGCCATAACGAATGGGCGGTCCGCCTGCCGATGGCGCTGGCATTCCTGCTCAGCGTGTGGCTGACCTATCAATTGGGCAGAAGCTTCGTGCCGAAACGCCCCTGGCTTCCGGCCCTGTTCCTGCTCGGCGCCCCGGTGCCTTTCCTGGCCTCGAACACCGTCAATACCGACGGCATGCTGGCCGCGATGCTGACACTGGCGATGGCCTGTTTTGTCAAAGCGCGCTTTGCCGGCGGCAGCCCACGCTGGCTGGACGCCATGTGGCTGGCGTTCGGCCTGGCGTTCCTCACCAAGGGCCCGCCTGCCCTTCTGCCGCTGGCGGTTGTTGTGACGTTCGAGCTCTGGCACAGGAACGCCAAGTCCCTTCTGCGGCCGCTCGGCCTGCTGGCGTTCGCCGTGGTCGGCCTCTCCTGGTATGGCCTGGTGATCCAACGCCACCCAGGGCTGCTGGACTACTTCCTTGGCCACGAAGTGTACGCCCGCATCGCGACCGACACCCACGCACGCAACAGCGAATGGTATGGCGCGTTCAAGGTCTATGTGCCGGTATTCCTGCTCGGCCTGCTGCCTTGGCTGCTGGTTCTGGCGAAGCAGAAAGTGGCCGGCACAGCGGTTCCCGTGCCGCTGCCGCGCCTGCAGTCGCGCTTCCTGTGGCTATGGCTGCTGCTGCCGCTGGCGGTCTTTTTCCTGTCCAAATCGCGGATGTACCTGTATGTGCTCGGCCTGTTCGTCCCGGCCTGCATCCTGTTGGCGCATCGCCTTCAGGATTGGCGGATCGGAACCGGCGCGCGGACCGGCATCGCACTGTGGCTGCTGCTCCTGCTCGGCATAAAAGGCCTTGCGCCGGTGCTGCTTGATGCGCACAGCAAGGATTCGCGCGCGTTCGCGGACGAAATCACGCCGATGCTGCCCGGCCATCCCGACCAGGTCATTTTCGTGGAGGACATGTCGCGAAACGGGTTGAACCTGTATCTGCAGACCAATATCAAGAAAGTGTCGTTCGAGCCCAGGCCGAAGCCGATTTCCGACTCGGCCTACGATGCCAGCCTGGCGCAGGAACTGGCCGGGCCCGCCGATCGGCGCCTGTTCATCATGAAACGGGAAACCGAAGCGCGCTTCCTGGCGGAAACCGCGAAGACAACACACAAGCCGATCAAGCTCGGGGAGTGGATTGAAAAGAAGAAGCCCGGCAGCCGCGACCGCATGATTTACACGCTCGAGGGCGAGTTCGCCCCGCGCTAGACCGTCAAGGTGTGGCGGCCAAAAGAGAAAACCGGCCAGTCGGCCGGTCTTCGTCAGGGTGTGGAAAATCACTGGGCGGGAACGGGAGCCGGCATCTGCACCGGGAAGGTGGCATAGATCTGCCGGACCGCCGAATGGATGGCACCGCCCGGATCCTGCATGGCCTTCTTGCTCAGGGTGCCTTCCAGGACACCTTCCCAGACCAGCTCCTTGCGCCGGACATCGACCACGTCGATGCTCAGGGTGCCGACCTTGTAGTTGCGGGTTTCAACATCGCCGCCGTACATCGGCCATCCTAGGCCATAGCCATAGCCGCCACGGTAGCCGTAATAACCACCCACATAGCCGGTGCTGTAGGTTTCGGTGCGGTTCTCCACATTGGTGAAGAAATTGATCTGCAGATCGGGATTGACGCCGTCGTAGACATACCCGCGGGCGCGCATTTCATTCTGCACGGCGCTTTTGAGGTGGCTGGTGACGATGGTCGAGTAGCCGGCCTTGTCAGTGGCAAGCGGGGAAATCCAGCCATAGGTTTTATAGGCGGTGAAATCGACGCCAGGCAGGGTCTGCCCGGTGATGGTGGGGCTGCTCACACAGCCGGCGAGGGCCAGGGCCGAAGCCAGCATAACGGTTTTCAAAACGATATTTTTCATAAGAACCTCTGTGTCTGCGTGTATTGAAAACCCACCCGGCGCGCCATCAGCCTGGAAATGGAGTCAGCACGTCACCGATGAATCTACTTTATCGGAAACTTCATGAAAATACCATGAACCGCCTGTTGGATGGCATATCCCGGATCGGCGCGCTCGGATCCGGACAGTTCGCCCTCGTAGATGCCTTCCCAGACCACCTCCCGACGCCGGCTGTCCAAGAGGCCCAAGCTGACACGGCTGACCATGACCTCGTTGGAACCCAGTGTAGCCGGTAGCCCGAGGTTGATGCCGCCATAGGAGCCCCATGCACCGATGCTCACACTCGGCACCATGGTCGTTTTCTGCCGGCTGAACGAACTCACGCTGAAATCCACCAGCAGGTCCGGGTTGAACTCGGCGAATGCATAACCACGCGCCGCCATCTCCTGACGGACAGCGTTTTTCACATAGCTTGAAACGATGCCGGCATTACCGGCGGGATCGGTGCCGGCCCCGGGCTTGAAGGCATACGTGCCATAAGCGCGCATATCCGCGCCCTGCCGGGTCTGGGCGGTCACGATGGGTTGGGTGCTGCAGGCCGGCAGCATAGCCGCGGCGATCAACAGGATGGCGACCAGCGGGGTTTTCATGGCAACTCCAATCCGGGCAAGCGGTGCGCGGCAGGTTTCAGTATAGCCCCGGACCGGGTCACGGATGTTCCGCCTCAATGCCCTTGGCCTCGTGCCGGGCGAGATAAAGGCCGCTGGCCACGATGATGGCGGCACCGATGAATACCCGAAGCCCCGGCACTGTCTGCCAGACCAGCAGGTCCAGGCCAAGACCCCAGGCCAGGGCGGAATACTCAAACGGCGTGACGGTCGCCGCCGGCGCCAGTTTGAACGCCTCGGTGATGGTCAGTTGGCCGATGAACCCGGTCACCGCCAGCGCCGCCAGCAGCCAATAATCCGCCGGCTGGACGCCACGCCACTCCGGCCAGGCCGCGGCCGTGGCGGCCAGCGACACCCCCAGCATCAGCCAGAACACCATGCTTTCGGAACTGTCGGTGCGGCTCAGCAGGCGCACGGTGATGGCGGATAAGGCGTAACAGCTGGCAGAGAACAGGATGGCCAATCCCGCCATGCTGATGATGCCGGCCCCGGTGGGCTTCAATACCACCAACACGCCCGCCATGCCGCAGCCGATCGCGATCCAGCTGGCCCGATGCACGCGCTCGCCCAGCAAAGGAATCGACAGCGTGGCGATGAACAGCGGCGACACGAAAAACAGCGCGTACGCTTCGGTCAGCGGCAACGACCTGATCGCGAAAGCGAAGCTGGTCAGCATGCAGACGCCCAGCACGACACGCATCAGATGCAGCGGCCAACGGACCCGCCACAGGCCCGGCAGGGCCCTGCGCCAGAGCACGTAAGCGATGATCAGGGGCATCGAAGTCAAGGCACGCAACGCGGTGACCTGGATGGCGGGGTAGTGCCCGGCCAGCTTCTTCATCACCGAATCCATCAGGCTGAAGAACAGGCAGGCCAGCAGCATCATCACGATGCCACGCCGTTTGTTGTCGTTTCCGGTGTGTTTTCCCATCCTGCCATGATTGCACAACACGGCGTTTGCGTTCACACTTGAGCCTTGATTTCGGAGGATTTATGCCATCATTTGATATTGTTTCGGAAGTCGACAGCCACGAACTGACCAACGCCGTGGATATCGCCAACCGCGAGCTGAAAAACCGTTTCGACTTCAAGAACGTCGATGCCAGCTTCACCTTGGACGGCTTCGTGGTGACCCAGCAGGCGCCGAGCGATTTCCAGCTGCAGCAGATGCTCGACATCCTGCGCGCCCGGCTGATCGCGCGCGGCATCGATTCGCGTTGCATGGAAATCGCCGATCCGGAAGTGAACCTGGCCACCGCCAAGCAGAAAATCACCCTGAAATCCGGCATCGAACAGAAAGTGGCCAAGAAAATCGCCGCCGCGCTGAAGGAAGCCAAGATCAAGGTGGATTCGCAGATCAACGGCGAAAAACTCAAAGTCATGGGCAAGAAGCGGGACGACCTGCAGGAAGCCATCGCGCTGCTGAAGAAAACCGAATTCGAGCTGCCGCTGCAGTTCGAGAACTTCCGGGATTGACGGGGGCTTTCCGATGAGCGATGTGCAGGCCATGCTGGGCGTCGCCGGCGCGCTGCAGTCGGCGGTGCCGGTGATTTCACTGATCGCCTACCTGCCGCAGTGGAAAAAACTGGTGGACACCCGCTCAAGCAAGGACCTGTCGCTGCGGTCCTGGTCCATCTGGATCGTGTCCTCGTCGATTTCCCTGTTCTATGCGGTGGCCCTGTATCGGTACACGGGCAAAGGCGTGCCGCTGATTTTCGCCTCGGCCGCGGGCCTGCTGTTCGTGCTGATCACCGTGTATCTGACCGCCCGTTACCGCAGCCGAAGCGAACCCCCCTCCATTTAATGGTTGAAATGGCAGCCGTTAAGAACCGCCATTTTAATCCTCACGGACCTGCCCCGGCCAGCTCCTGGTTTTCCTGCAGCCAGAGCATCGAGGAATGCACACGGTCATAGCCGCTGGGGTGGTCGAAGAAAATGATCTCCTCCCACTTGGAGGGGCTGATCTTGCGGTAAGTGCTCAGCCGCATGGCGGCCGTGGCGAAGCCGTGCGGTTCACGCGCGGAGTTCAGCCCGTACAGATCGGCCTCCTTCTCGGCGGTACGGATGATGCTGTTGATGAACGGCGTCGCCAACAGCATGTACAGGCTGAATATCGCCAGAGCCAACGGCAGCCCAGCCGGATCCGTACGGTCATGTATCCCGTAGCGGGTGCCGAAGCGAACCAGCACGGCATCGAACAGCCGGTGCACGAACCAGTAGCCGAACAGGGTGACGATACTGAGATAGATCAGGTTGCGGACAACGTGGTTGAGCACATAATGGCCCATCTCGTGTCCCATCACCGCTTTGACTTCCGGCAATGATGTCTTATTCAGCAGATTGTCGTTCAGGCTGACGCGGATTGTTCCGGCGAAACCCGACACGTTGGCGCTGACCCGGTTGGTCTGTTTGGATGCGTCGAAATACATGACGTTGTCGGTCGGAATCTGGTTGGCGCGCGCCAGCGAATGGATGGTCGATTTGACCGGACCGTCCGGCAGCGGCTTGAATTCGTTGAACAGCGGATCGATGTAAACAGGCGATACCATCACCAGCAGGAGCAGCAGGAAGAAACTGGCGATGCCGGCCTTCAGCCACCAGGTTTCGCCGGCCCTGCGCACCAAGGTGTACAGCCCGGCGATGACCCAGGGCAGGATGACCATGCCGACCATCAGTTCCTTGCCGGCCTCGCCAAACCAGGCGCCGATGCTGAGATTGGACAGACCGTAGGCATGTTCGCGGAAATAGCCGGTATACAAAGCCCAGGGCAGGCTCAGCAGCTCGGCGACGACCAGCCAGAAAGCGGCATAGATCGCGGTGTACAGCCAAGGGCGATGGCTGATGCGCATGGCGATGTCACGCAGCTTCTGTGAAAGCCTGGTGGCGATGAACAACACGCACACCAGCAGGCCGTAAAGAAAGCCCCACAACTGCAGCCAGTAGCCGCCTTCGAAATAGGCGTCGGATTTGGCGCGCTGATCCGGGGAAAGCAGGCCGATGTAAGACTGCGTTGCCTTGTCGACATCGAAACCCGGCCCGGGCTTCGCTGCATCAGGCACGATCAGGCCCGGCGGCAACTCGCGCTCGGATGCCATGCCGGCCGGCTGCGCCGCGCACGGGCCGCAGACCAGGAACAACGCGAGAAAAACGGTCAATAACCAACGCATGCAGACACTCCCCTTGGATTTGTCAGATCATGGTAGCGTACGGGGAACAGGTCGGATATATGGCTGAAGTCATGCTGGCGGCGTTCCGC
>DATMWF010000241.1:0-6433 GCA_035562675.1 Arenimonas sp.
CGAGGCCAGCATGCCGCTGTCACAGTTCGCCACAACGGTCAAAGTCAACCTGATCGGCAGTTTCAACGTCGCCAAAGCCGCCGCCGAACTGATGCAGCACAATGCACCGGGCGAAGACGGCGAACGCGGTGTCATCGTGCATACCGCCTCCGTCGCCGCGTTCGACGGCCAGATCGGGCAAGCCGCCTACTCGGCCTCCAAGGGCGGCGTGGTCGGCATGACCCTGCCGATGGCCCGTGAACTGGCACGGTTCGGCATCCGGGTGATGACCATCGCGCCCGGCATATTCTGGACACCCATGGTGGATTCGATGCCCGAGTCGGTACAGGAGTCCCTGTCCGCTTCCATCCCCTTCCCGTCCCGCCTGGGCAAGCCGGAAGAATACGCGCAGACCGTGGCGTTCATCCTCCAGAACCGTTACCTGAACGGCGAAACCATCCGTTTGGACGGATCGGTCCGCCTGGCCGCCAAATAACCCCCTTTACCGAGATCCGCCATGAAAGCATCCGATGTGAGAAAAGGCAGCGTCATAGAACACAACAACACCGTTTACCAGGTCCGTGACATCGAACGTTCGTCGCCGCAGGGCCGCGGCGGCAACGTCACCTTCCGGTTCACCATGTATTCCGTGCCGGCCGGCAGCAAATACGACCTGAGCCTGCGCGCTGACGACGAGTTGAAGGAACTGGACCTGGTCCGCCGTGAAGCTTCCTTTTCATACATGGACGGCGAGGCTTTCGTGTTCCTCGACAGCGAGGATTTCACGCCCTACCAGCTGGACGCCGACATCGTCGGTGACATGGCCGGTTACATCACCGAAGGCCTGGAAGGTGTGTATGTCCAGCTGATCGACGACGCACCGGTGGCCATCCAGCTGCCGCCGAGCGTGGTCCTGGAGGTGGTTGACACTCCGCCTGAACTGAAAGGCGGCACCGCCACCAAGCGCCCGAAACCGGCCAAGCTCAGCACCGGCATCGAGATCCAGGTGCCCGAATACATCAGCAACGGCGAAATGATCTACGTGTCGACCGTGACCGGCGAGTTCGGCGGCCGCGCGAACTGATGCCGTTACCCTGCCCGGATCTCCGCGGCCATGGCGTGCGGTTGCATGCCTTGAGTCCGGCACATGCCGAAGGCCTGAGGCAGGCCAGCATCGACGGCGATATCTGCAATCTGCCCTATACATCGGTTCCGGGTCCGGATATCGAATCGGTCAACGCCTATATCAATGAGGCTCACAGCGGCTATCTGGCCGGCCACACGCAGGCCTTTGCGGTTTGCCGCGATAATGGTGAAGTGCTGGGAACCACCCGCTATTACGATATCGATTTGGGTACGCCGACACTGGCAATCGGCTACACCTATTACGCGGCCCGCGCACAACGCACGCATGTCAATAGCGCGTGCAAACTGCTGTTGCTGGGCAATGCCTTCGAATCCATGGGCGCCCGTACCGTCTATTTCCACACCAGTCACCTCAATCTGCGCTCGCAGGCGGCCATCAGCCGCCTCGGCGCCAGGCTTGACGGCATTTTGCGCCAGCATCGTCTGCACAGGGACGGCAGTCTGCGCCATACGCATACCTATTCAATACTGGATACGGAATGGCCAGGCGTCAAGGCCGGGCTTGAGGCGCGATTGGACCGTCCGTAATCCCCATCCAACGCCGCGCCATACGCCGGATGGATGCATCAAGCGCGCCGTCTTCGGCGAGTTTCCCCATCTCGAACCAAGCCAACGCCAGGGACTCTTCGTTTTGGATGAAGGTTTCACCGCCGTTGGCGCGGACCACGAAGCGGACATCGTAATGCCAATGCGCGGGTTCGGCGCCGCGTGCCGGAATGCGATGCCTGTCCAGATCGAACACCCACGGGTCAACCGCCAGATGTGGCAGGCCGGTCTCTTCCTGCGCCTCACGCAAGGCGACCTGCGCCAAGTCCGCATCCCCGTCGGCATGGCCGCCGGGCTGCAGCCAGCGGTCCAGTTTCCGGTGATGCATCAGCAGTGCGCGGCGGCCATCCTTTGATACCAGCCAGGCCGAGCCGGTCAGGTGGCCGACCGCCAGCCGACGCTCGCAGCAATCGGGATGCTGGCTGACGAAAGCCATGAACAGCGCACGCTGCCCCGCCTGTTCCGGGCCGTCCGGGGAGTAATTCGCCAGCAATTGCAGAACGTGCGCCTGCACTGTGTCCATTTTTTCCATTTTATTGCCTATTTATGGGCCAAAAGGCTTTACCAGCCCTGTCTTCTAGCTTATGGTAATCGAGTTCGGCTAAAACCCCGGAACACCATATTGTCATCAAAATAATATTCATTGGGAGAGATTCATGCTTTTTGATCGGGTAAAACCCCTGGACCAGATCCTGGCTACCGCCGAGAAAAAAGGACTAAAACGCCAGCTCGGCGCTTTTTCCTTGACCATGCTCGGCATCGGCGCCATCATCGGCACCGGTATTTTCGTATTGACCGCCGTCGCCGCCAATAAAGCCGGCCCCGGCATGATGTACAGCTTCGTGATCGCCGGCTTCGTCTGCGCACTGACCGCGTTGATCTACTCCGAAATCGCCGCCATGGTTCCGGTAGCCGGCTCCGCATACACCTATTCCTACGCCGTATTGGGCGAAACCATCGCCTGGGCGGTCGGCTGGGCCTTGATCCTTGAATACGCGGTGGCCGCAGGCGCGGTTGCCGTCGGCTGGTCGGGCTACATCAACGGCCTGCTGCATGAGATGAACATGGGACTGCCCGCCGCACTGATGGCCGGGCCCGCCGATACCATCACCCTGCCGGACGGAAGCACCACGCACGGCACCTTCAACGTCCTGGCGTTCGGCATCTCGCTGTTGATCACCTGGCTGCTGGTGTTGGGCACGTCGAAATCGGCCAAATTCACCTCCATACTGGTGGTGATCAAAGTCCTCGCGCTGGCCGTATTCATCGTGCTGGCCTGGCCGCACATCCAAGCCAGCAACTTCGAGCCGATGCTCCCGAACGGCTGGGGCACCCCGCTGTCCGGCGTCGGCGTACTCGGCGCGGCCGCTTCGATCTTCTTCGCGTATGTGGGCTTCGATGCGGTATCGACCGCCGCGGAAGAAACCGAAAACCCGAACCGCAACATTCCGATCGGCCTGATCGGTTCGCTGGCGGTCTGCACCGTGTTCTACCTGCTGGTGTCCTACGCCGCCATCGGTTCGATGGGTGCGCAGCCGGGCGGCGCATTGTCGCAATCCAAAGAGCCGCTGGCCTTCGTGCTGAAGGAAATCGGATTCCCGGGCGTCGGCAGCGCCGTCGGCATAGCAGCCATCCTGGCCCTGCCTTCGGTCGTGCTGATGATGATGTTCGGCCAGACCCGTATCCTGTTCACCATGGCCCGCGACGGCCTGATGCCGAAAGCCTTCGCCAAAGTGCATCCGAAATACCACACCCCGCACGTCGTCACCATCGTGACCGGCATCGCGGTTTCCCTGTTCGCCGCCATGTTCCCGGTCGGCGCGCTGGCAGACATCTCCAACTCAGGCACCCTGTTCGCGTTCTTCGTGGTCGCTGTCGGCGTGATGGTGCTGCGCAAGCAGCAGCCGGATCGTCCACGTCCATTCCGCACCCCGCTGCTGTGGATCGTCGGTCCGTTGGCCATGGGCGGCTGCGCGCTGCTGTTCGTCAGCCTCGGCTGGCTGACCATCAAGCTGTTCCTGATCTGGTTCGTCATCGGCATGGCCGTGTACTTCCTGTACAGCCGCAAGCACAGCCACTTGGCCAACGGCACCAGCCACGAATAATCCGGTTCAATCTCCATGAAAAGCGGCGCATTCACATGCGCCGCTTTTTTTATTCCCCGGAATCGTCCAGACGCGGGATGTCCGGCTCGTCCTCAAGCAGATTGTCGGGAATGGCTTTGCCGGTTTTGGCGCCGAGCGCCTTGATCTGCTCGGTCTGGCGGACCAGATTGCCCTTGCCGGACGACAGCCGCTTGATGGCGGAATCCTGCGCTTCGTTGGCGGCCATGAGCGCCCTGCTGACTTTATTCATGTCCGCGCTGAAGGCGACGAACTGGTCGTACAGCTTTCCCGCCTGCTCGGCGATCTTCATGGCATTGGCGCTGCGCTGGTCGAGCTTCTGCAGGTGGGCAACGGTGCGGCAGGTGGCCAGCAGGGTGCTGGGCGCCGCCAGGACGATATTCCTGTCCAAGGCGTAGGTGAACAGCGAATCGTCCTGCCGCAGGGCGTCGATGAACGCCGGCTCGATCGGGATGAATATGAGCACGAAATCCAGGTTGCGTTTTCCAGGCAGGGTTTCATAGGATTTGGCGGACAAGCCGTCGACATGGGTTTTCAGCGAACGGACATGCTCCTTCAACGCGGCTTCCCGCGCCGCGTCGGTTTCAGCGTTGAGGTAACGGTCATAGGCGATCAGGGATACCTTGGAATCGACCACGATGGCTTTGTTTTCCGGAAGGAAGATCACGCAATCGGGCTGCTTGCGGCTGCGGTTCTCATCGACATACGAGAACTGGGACTGGTAATCGCGGCCCTCGGTCAGGCCCGACGCTTCGAGAATCCGTCCCAGCACCTGCTCTCCCCAACCGCCCTGGGTCTTGTTGTCGCCTTTCAGGGCACGGGTCAGGTTGGTCGCTTCGTCGGCCATGCGCGCATTCAAGGCTTTCAGGGTATGGATGCCCTCGTTGGTGCGGTCGACGGAGTTCTTGAATTCACCGATCTGGGTTTTCAACGGGTTGAGCAAGGCATCGAAATGTTCCCGGCTCTGGGCTTTGAAGACCGTGGATTTCTCCTCGAAGATCCGATTGGCCAGATTCTCGAAATTCTGTTTCAGATTGGCCTCGGCGTCCTTCAGCAGGCGCAGCTGCTCAAGGAAGGACTTCTCTTTTTCGGCGGATTCCGCTTCCAGGGCCGAAAAGCGCGCCCGGATGGCATCAAGCTGCACGGACTTTTCACGGAGCCCGGCGATTTCATCCAGATGCGCCCGCTCAGTGGCGCTTGAAACGCCCTTCAGTTCAGCGAAATCGTTACGGAGCTTCGCGAACGAAGCCTGTTCGGCGGCCAACGTGCGGTTATCGGCCCGGGAGCGTTCCAGCTCCGCGGACAACGCGGATTTCCGCTGGGCGAAAACAAACGCCGTAAATGCCGCGACAAGCACGGCGACCACTAAAACGATATGCAGGGTATCGAAGGACATAAAATAAGCCAAGACCGGAGGGAACTTGGCTTATCTTAAGTCATCGGCATCTCAAACCCTGAGATTTTTGACGCGTGGATCAGGCTTTTTTAGCCCAAGCACTGCACCAGCCGGCTGGAGCGACCGCATAGCCCGGGAAAATGCTGCAGCCTTTGGTCGCGGCTTGGAACAAGGCGCAGTTGGCACAGTTGCTGCCAGGCTTGACGCCCACACCTTTTTTGGCGTCCGCCACATATTTCAGGGCAACCGCCTGCGGATTGGTGGCCGGCAACGCTTTCAGGGCCTGGGCTTGGGCTGCGGTGCTGAGCATGACGCCTGCGAACGGCAACGCGGCGAGCGAAACCATGCCACGGACGAGGAACTTGCGACGGCTGTTTTCTTGGTTATTCACGGCAAACACTCCTAAAATCATGAGAAAATGGGTCAAGATGGAAATCTTCCATGTGTGAATCATACGCCTAACCCATGTATGATTCCTTAACCTAAATCAAGGATACGTGTATTTTTTTCCTTGATATTTCAGTCAATTGAGAATGAATCTTATTACCCATGCCTGATAAAAAAAACCAACTGATCCAACAGCTGATACAGCACACCGGTGAACTGGCCCAAGCGGGCATGACACCGGCGACCAGCAGCAATTTTTCGGCGCGTCTGGATGACCGGCATTGCCTGATCACCGCCAGCGGCAGGGATAAAGGCAAGCTCAGGCCGGATGATTTCATGGAGGTCGGCATGGACGGCCTGGCCGTGGATGCGACACGCACATCCTCCGCGGAAACCCTGCTGCATACCCAGATATACCGGCTTCGGCCCGACGCCGGTACGGTGCTGCATACCCATTCGCCCGCGCAGACGCTGATGTCGATGCGCTTCGAGAAGGACGGCCGGCTGGAATTCACCGGGTACGAACTGCAGAAGGCGTTCCGCGGCGTGGCTTCCCATGAAGGCACGGTCTGCCTGCCGATCATCGCCAACTCACAGGACATGCACCGCCTGTGCGCGGACGTGGCGCCCTTTTTCGAACGGTCCGATTTCTGGGGGTATCTGATCGCCGGACATGGCATCTACACCTGGGGCCGTGATATCGATGAGGCGCGCCGGCACTTGGACGCGTTCGAATTCCTGCTGAATGTTGAATTGACCAAACTGGGGTTGCCATCATGAGCCGACTGCGTGTTTTTTCCGAATCCGACCCATCCGCCGTATTGTTCGAAAGCACCGATGCCGACGCCATCACCGC
>DATMWF010000242.1:0-5882 GCA_035562675.1 Arenimonas sp.
CCGGACACAGGCAGCGCCAGGGCCAGGAACAGGGGGGTTAATTTGGTCATCGCAGGCCTCCGTAAGCACTCCGACAATGCTAGCACAGGCGATTACGGGCGGTGTTCCAATGCGAGGTAATCTTTTGACTGCATTTCCGCCAAACGTGAACTGGTTCTCTCAAATTCGCGCGGCAGCC
Organism: Arenimonas sp.; assembly: GCA_035562675.1. GTDB lineage: Bacteria > Pseudomonadota > Gammaproteobacteria > Xanthomonadales > Xanthomonadaceae > Arenimonas. Next base: position 179 of record DATMWF010000242.1, read on the forward strand.
TGTGGCCTTGGTACAGGGAGAAGGCATCCGCTTCGGCGCTCAGCAGCACGTTGACATGACGGTCGTACAGCTCATCGATCAAATACACGAAGCGGCGCGCCGCGTCCTCATTGCGGCCGTCAAAGCGCGGCACGTCCGAAATCAGCACGGTATGGAAATCACGGGCGATTTCGATGTAATCGGCCGCGGAACGCGGCCCCTCGCACAGGGCGCTGAATGCGAACCAGGCGACGCCGGCGCTGAGCGCCAGGGCCGGTATCGGCCGCTGGTTGATGTCGATGCTGTCCGGCGCCGGCGGCTGGCCGCTGAGAAGACTGTACTGGTGGCCCAGCAAGCGCCTTCCGGCTTCGTCGTTGGGGGTGATGTAGGTGGCGGCATGGCTGAGCGTACGCAGCCGGTAATCCTGGGCGCTGAGCAGTTCGACCACTTCGCAGCCGTGCTTGAGCAGCTCGATGCAGGGCAGGAAACTGGCGCGCTGCAGGCCATTCAGATACAGCTCGTCGGGCGGCACGTTGGAGGTGGTGATGAAACTGACGCCATGGCCGAGCAGCTGCTCCAGCAGGCGGTACAGGATCATCGCGTCGCCGATGTCGGAGACGAAGAATTCGTCCAGGACCAGCAATCGGCACTTCCTGCTCAGGCTCTTGGCCAGCACCGCAAGCGTATCGGCGGTGTCCGGCATGCACGCCAGCTGCTGGTGCACATGGTTCATGAAACGGTGGAAATGCCAGCGCTGATGCGGCACCCCGTCGATCGACTGCAGAAACAGCTCGGGCAGCAGGGTTTTGCCGCGGCCGACCCCGCCCCAAAGATACAGGCCCTTGACCGTTTTCGGCTTGGCAAGCGTGAGTCCGAAAATCCGCCTGGGCTGATTCTCCCGCAGCTCGACCGCCATCCTGTCCAGATACGCCAGCACACGTTGCTGCGCGGCATCGGCCTGGATGAGCCCGGCATGCACGTTGGCCTGATACAGCCGGCTGGCCGGACCGTTCATGGCTGTTGCGCGTACTGCTGCAGAAAGGCTTTCACATGCGCCCGCAACGGCACCAACTGGCCATGGAAAAAATGCCCGGCCTGCGCCATCGCAACGATTTCCGGGCGCGGCGTCTGCCGCTCCAGCCAGGCCAGGACGGTGCCGGCGTCGACGATTTCATCCTGCAGCCCCTGTACCGCCAACCAAGGGCAATCGGGGCGTTCGATATCCGAAAAATCACGGAAGCCGACCGGCGGCGCGATGGAGACCATCAGCACCGGCGAAACCTGTGGCGCGGCTTTCAGCGCAACCCAGGCGCCGAAGGAAAACCCGGCCAACGCCAGCGGCGCCTGCGGCCGTGTCTGCTTGAGCCACGCCAGCACCGCCAGGCAATCAGCCCGCTCGCCGTTGCCGTGATCGTATCCGCCCTGGGAATGGCCGACACCGCGGAAATTGAAGCGCAGGCAGATGTAACCGGATTCGGTGAACGCCTTGGCCAAGGTGCTGACCACTTTATTGTGCATGGTGCCGCCATCGGGCGGGTGCGGGTGGCAGACCACCGCGATCGGCGTTGCCGCGTGGACATCCGCCGGAAGCTCAAGCATCGCCTCCAGATTGCCGGCCGGTCCCTGCAGCGTGATGTGGCCAGTTTGTTCGGGGAAGTCAATCAGCATCAGTATAAAGCCTGTAAACGACGACGCCGCCCGAAGGCGGCGCTGCAGGTTGGGTGGTACGCTTATTTCAGGTTGGCCAGCATCCAATCCACGGTCGCGATGACCTGTTCATCGGACAGGGCGGGATTGCCGCCGCGGGCCGGCATCATGCCGGCAGCGCCGGTGAAGCCCTCGATGGCATGCTTATGCATGAGATCGTTGCCCTGGGCAATGCGCGCTCCCCATGCGGCCTTTTCCAGCTTCGGCGCGCCGCCGGCACCCGCGGTATGGCAGCCGGTGCACAGCTGGCCGTAAATCTCGCCGCCGTCCAACGTGCCGCCATAGGCGACCTGGCCCTTGGACGCTTCCGCCGCCGCCGCCGCGGCCGCGGCCTGGGCGGCGGCTCCGGTGTCACCGGCGAACACCGCGCCGGCCGGCGCGATACGCGCTTCGGTTGCAGCCTGCGCCACCGGGTTGATGCGTTCCGGCTGCGCGTTGTTGATGTAAATGCCGGCCAGGATCAGGCCCCCGGTAATCAACACCAGCGCCACGATGACCTGGGCGAAGTTCTTCATAAAGACTAAGTCGTGATTGCGCACAAAACACCTATCAGGGCCGAGCCCGAATGTGGGGAAAGCACTATTATATCGGGGCTTGTAGGGCGAAGAAAGACAAACTTGCACAAGTTTCGGCAATTACCCCGTGTTTGTGCCGGTTTTTTCAACCTGGCGGGCCTGGCCCAATGCGCTTAATGGAACAGGAAATACAGCAGATTGTTCTGGAAGTAGGGATTCCCGGTCAGCAGCTCGTGGCTTTCGCAGAAGAATGTGGTCTGCGCGATCGGGAAAAGATCCCTCTGCAGATCGCTGTCCAGATAGGCGGTCGAAGCCCGGGCCAACTGCGATTCACGCGTCACCAGACCGTCGCCCGGCGCGTTCAGCAGATACTTGTAGTCGATGTTCTTGCCCTTGACCGCGATATCGCCTTCCTGGAAGGCAAGCGTCATCTGCCCGGCCGTGCCGTTGACCACGGCCCGCGATGCCGTCATGTCGCAATCGCCGCCGAATAAGGCGAGCTGGGCCTTGGTTGGCGCGATGGGTCTGGCCAATGCCGATTGGAACTCGAAGGCCTGTTGCAGGTTTTCGGTGAACCTTTCGTTCAGAAGGGCCGTCCTGCGCTCCGGATCCTTGCTTTCGGCGCGCACCAGCTGCCGGCTTTCATCGGAATAGATGGACCATTTATTGCGCTGCCAAACGGCCGGATCGTAAATGGACAGTGGCACCGGGGTGCCGTTGGCGTCAATGAAGACATTGTGCGCGGGGCTTGGAAAGGCCTCGAACGGCGTGGCGAAATTGACCATGATATGCGGCGGGATGGTCCGCAGACCGATCCGGAAACCTTGGTAAATGCGGCTGACGCTGATTACCGAGCCCAGGTTGGGCGTGCCGAGCATGGCGATCCGGCGGATCCGTCGGTCCCCTTCGGCCCACGGTTCGGGTTTCTTACGCGATTGCCGGGTCTGCGGGCCGTACTGCAGGTAATAACGGGCGATCAATCCGCCGTTGCTGTGCGCGATGATGTCGACTTTCAGCTCCGGATCCTTGTAATCGGTCCGTATCTGTTCTATCAGGGCATGCAGGCGGTCGACGGAATCGAAATTGCTTTTCCGCCAGTCGTAAAGGAACACGTAGTAGCGGCGTTTGTTTTTATTGATGACCGGACTGTTCAGACGCCCTTCTTCGTAATGTCCGGCGCTTTTCAGCGTTTTCAGCAGCGTGCCGTAATAATCCAGGCCGATCAGGCCATCCAGCAGGCGGCCCGGCCGTATGTCATCAGTTTTTTCATCGGTCAAGTCCTCGAAGGTGCTGAATGCGAGGTTGCTGACCGACTTTGGCCAGACTTCGGTGCCCTTGGCGTCCACCAAGGTGGTGCCCATCAGGCCGGGAATGATGATGATGGGGACGGTTTCCTCATTCAGGTAACTCGACCGGTAGAGCAGATCCAGGTCCGGCTTCCTGGAGATCGACACACAGGACGCCAATAACAGGGCGCTCAGGAGGATGACGGATTTATGCAGTCTGTCCATGAAAAAAACGCCCCTTTCGGGGCGTTTCTCATTCGAGGGATTCTTCAACAAAACTTATTTTCAGCAGCCCGGCGTTTTTCGTCCGGGCCAGGACCTTGGCCAGGGTTTCATATTCGGCTTCCGGGTCGGTGGTGATCTCGATCGTCGGCTGGACGTCACGCGCGCCTTCCACATCGAACTGCGCCTGCAAAGTCGCCATCGGCACGGGGCTGCCGTTCCACGCCACGGTACCGCCGGTCTGCACATGGATGCGGATCGGCTCCGGCGGGTTTTCCACTTTAGGCGGCGGCACGTTGGTGTTCTGCGGCAGGTCGACCTGGATCTGATAGGACATCGCAGGAGCGGTCACCATGAAGATGATCAGCAGGACCAACATCACGTCGACCAGCGGGGTCACGTTCATGTCGGCCATTGCGCCGCCGGAGGAATTTGAACTGAAGGCCATAACTTACTTCCTGGTTAATCGCGTTCGGGGCTGGAAACGAAACCGACTTTGCGCATGCCGGAATTACGGATGGTTCTCACCGTTTTCTGGATCAGGCTGTATTTCGTGTTGCTGTCGGCACGGATATCGACCTGAGGCTGGGGGTCACGGGCAACCGTGACCGCCAGGTTCTGTTCAAACAGGGCTTCGTTCATCAACTGGTCGTTCCAGTACACTTCACCCGTGGCTTTGATCGCCACCGTCACCGGCGGCACCAGGATTTCCGGCTTTTTGTTTAACGACGCCGACGGCAGTTCGACTTTCACTTTATGCGACATCAAAGGCGCGGTAATCATGAAAATGATCAGCAGGACCAGCATCACGTCGACCAAGGGGGTCACGTTGATGTCGGCCATCGGGCCACCGCTGGAGTTGGATGCAAAAGCCATGGTGTGTTCCTTGAAACGTACGGTTGATTACTTGTTGCCTACGCGCGAACCGGTAGCGAAGAAGTCGTGCAGGTCGTGGGCGAAGGTGTCGAATTTAGCGTAGGTGTTGCGGTTGCTGCGGTTGAAGGCGTTGTAGGCCAACACGGCAGGAATCGCCACGAACAGGCCGAATGCGGTCATGATCAGGGCTTCACCCACTGGGCCGGCGACGGCGTCAATGGAGGCTTGGCCGGTCGCGCCGATGCGGATCAGGGCGTGGTAGATGCCCCACACGGTACCGAGCAGGCCGACGAACGGCGCGGTGGCGCCGACGGTTGCCAGCCAGGTCAGGCCGTTTTCCATGTTGGCGCTTTCACGGGTCACGGCTTGGCGCAGGGCGCGGTCGACGAACTCGGATTTGCTCAGGGACTGCGCCAGGGCGTTGCCTTCCTGGTGGGAAGCGGCTTCGATGCTGTCCAGGGCGATCTTGGAGAACGGTTCGCTCGGCTTTTGCTCTTCCAGGAACTGCTTGGCTTCACGGGGGTTTTTGATCGACCAGAAGGTGTCGACGACACGGTCGGCGTTGGAAGTGATGCGGCCGTTGTTGATGGCGTTGACCACGGTGTACCACCAGGAGCCGATCGACATGATGACCAGGGTGACGAACACCACATAGCCGACCACGTCGAAGTTCTGGATCATATGGCTGAAGCCCATTTGCTGCAGGGCTTCAGCGTTGTTGGACGAGCCGCCCGCAGCGGGAGCGGCGGCAGTAGCGGTTAAGATGAGGTCCTGCAACATAAGGAATACCTTTTAAGTTAGTTAAAGAAGAAGTGAAACGTTACGACAGCCAAAGTGCGGTTACAGCGTGAAATCCACGGTGACCAGCGCGGAACCACCCACGTTCTGGCCGTTTTTCTTGCCCGGGTTGATCTTCCACTTGCGCACGCCGGTCACGGCGGCGCGGTCCAGGTCGCGGTTACGGCTGGATTTGTATACCGACGCGTCGGTCACGGTGCCGTTGGCGTCGTAGGTGACCTGGACGATGACGGTACCGGTGACACCGGCGCGCAACGCGGCCGGCGGGTAGACCGGCTGGAAGCGGGCGCGGGTGCTGGCGTCAACATCGCCTCCGAAGCT
>DATMWF010000243.1:0-4756 GCA_035562675.1 Arenimonas sp.
CTGGCCCGGATTGAGGTCGCTGGCCACAAACACGGTGGCATAGCGGCCATCGCGGGAGAAGCTGTTGGCCACCGCCAGCTGGCCGGGGAACAGGGCGCTCAGTTCCTTGCTCAGCGCCGCTTCGGGAACGGACTTGTTGAAGATCGCCAACCCGCCCCGCGGATCGCTGTCGTAATCGATGACGGCGTAGGCGTCATTGCCGTCGGCAGTCCGCAATAAAGGGCCTATATCCGCCGTTTCCGGACCGTATACCAGGGTTTCGCGGCCGGATTCGAGATCAAGGCGGACCAGATAGTCCGGCCGTTTGGCTTCGGATACCCGCGCATAGATGCTTTTTCCACCCGCCGCATAAGAAAGGGGGAAAAGATCCCGGCCGGTTTTGGCCTGATCATTCAGCAGCGTCCAATCGAGGCCGTCATTCGCGCGGTGGTACAGACGTCCTTCGCCGTCCGCGGTATAGCCATAAACGATCCGCGCCCGCTTGCTGGCATCGGACAGCACTTTGCTGAAATAGCGTATTGGAATACGGCCGCCGTTTTTCCTGTATCGGCCGTTCGTGGCATTCATCTGCGCCAGTTCGATATAGGGCAGTTCGCCGCCATAGACCAGCGGCTGCAGGGCGACCAGGAAATGGTTGCTGGCGTCGACCTCCGGCTCAAGCATATAGGCCGCGACGAATTCCGCATTCTCCTCGAACAGCAGTTTGCCGTTCTTCCCGTCGGCGTCGATCGCCCACAGCCCGCCCGTGGCTTCCGGGGTGTCGGCTCGGCCATGCTTTCGCATCATGCTGAGCACCACCCGGTTGTCGCTCACCCACCAGTAGTCGTTGACGAAGTGGCCTTCCTCCAAGGTGATCTTGGCGGTCGGTTTATTGGTGGTGCGTTCGTAGACCAGAAGCACGGACCGGTCATCCAGCGGCACCACAGCCGACACATACTGACCGGTAGGTGAAAGCCGGAAGGAGCCCGGCTCGACCATGGCCGAACGGGTATACGCCTCGATGGGCAGTGGCCCGGATGCCGGCAGTGCCGTGGCATAACACAGCAGCGCCGTAAGCAACACGCGGTACCCGCCGGCCATCATGGGACGGACGGCGGACGCCAGCAACCGATGCAGGCAGCCGGCGCATCGCATGATTATTTCGGACCGATGTGCTTGTCCATGAAGTCGACCATCTGCTGATAGGCATTCAGGCGTTTCTTGGGGTCGAAGAAACCATGCCCTTCGGTGCTTTCAAAAACCCATGCCGGCGGGTTGCCGACGCCGTTCAAGGCCGTACGCATGGCTTCGGCATGTTCCACCGGCGCCGTGAAATCCTCACCGCCGTGAATCAGCATCACCGGCGCCTTGATCTGCCCGGCCAGACTGCTCGGTGAACGCGCACGCAGCCAGGCCGCATCGTTCTTGAACACGTCATTCACGAAGTCACGGCCGAAAGCCGTGTTCTGCAGGGCGGTTTCGTTGCGGATGAGGCCGAGGTTGTACACGCCGGCATAGCCGACCGCACATTTGTAGAGGCCAGGTTCCGTGGCGACGGCCATCAGCGCCGCATAGGCGCCGTAGCTGGCGCCGAAGATGCAGACTTTTGAAGGATCAATGGCATATTTGGCCAAGGCCGCGCGCGTGCCGTCGGTGATGTCGGTCTGCATCTTGCCGCCCCATTCACGCAGGCCGGCATCCAGGAAATCCTTGCCGTAACCGCCTGAACCGCGGAAGTTGATTTGCAGCACGGCATAGCCGCGGCTTGCCAGCAGCTGCGCGTCCGTATTGAACTCCCAACGGTCGACGATGCCATACGGGCCGCCGTGCGGCATCACCACCAAGGGCATCTTGGCGGCCGGTGCGTTCGGCAGCGTCAGCCAGCCGCGCATGGCCAGGCCGTCACGCGCCTTGAACTCGACCGGCTCGACCACCGCCGCCGCATCGATGTCGACATCGGGACGGACCACGACCGACTTGCTGAGCTTGCCGGCATCGCGGTCATAGACGTAGTATTCACCCGGGTTGACGTCGCTGTGCACGAATACCGAGGCGTAACGTCCGTCGCGCGAATAGCTGTTCACCGCAGCCAGCTCGCCGGGGAACTGACTGATCAGTTTCTTGCTCAGCTTGGCCTCGGGCGCTTCGGCATTGAAGTAGACGAAGCCTCCCCGGCCGCTGCCGTCAAAGCTCTCTACCGCATAGGCGTCCTTGAGGTCCGCAGTCAGCATCAGGCCGCCGATATCGGCGGTCGCCGGCTGGTACACCACCTGCTCCTTGCGCGATTCCGGATTGTAGCGGATCAGGTAGTCGGGCTTGCCCGATTCGCTGACCCTGGCGTAGAACTCCGCACTGCCGCGGACGTTGGAAAGGGGTTCGATGATGCGTCCGCTGGCTTTCTGGTCATTCAAGACCGCCCAGTCGGCGTCCTTTGGACCTTTGTAAAGCAGCTTGCTCATCCGGTCGCCGTCGGTTCCGGCAACGGCCCTCACCTTTTTGTCTTCGCCGACCAGGGTGGCACTCGGGTATCGCATCGGCAGCCTGCCGCCGCTTTTCTTCAGGGCGCCGCTGATCACGTTCAGGCGCGCCAGTTCCAGGAACGTGGTTTCACCGCTCGACTTCCAGCTCTGGATGCCGACCAGGATGCTTTTGTCGGCGTCCGCATCCGGTTCCAGCACATAGGCGGAGGCGGCGTTCGCCGTGGCACGGTTGATGCGGCTGCCGAGCTCCTGGTCGCCGCGGTAGCCGAACAGGTATTTCTTGCCGCCGCCGTCGGCATCGACGCCGATCAGTTCGCCGGTGCTGAACGGCGTATCGTAGCCGCCTTCCTTCTCGTTCAGGGTGATCACCACGCGGCTGTCGCTGACCCACCAGTAACCGCCGATGTACTGGCCTTTCTGCGGGGTGATGTTGGCGGTCACCTTGTTGGTGGCGCGGTCAAGGATGATCAGGCTGGAGCGGTCGTTCAGCGGCGCGATCATGGCGATGTGGTTGCCGGTCGGGGATATCACGAACGAGCCGGGTTGGACCTGTTCGGTCTTGGTATAGGTTTCGACCGGCGGCGCGGATGCTGCCTGCAGCGGGCCGGCCAGCGGAAGGGCAAGCAAAAAAATCGCGCTGATTGCGCGCATCGGGTTGCATTTGGTCATGTTCAAGGCGTCCTGTCGGTGTGTGGGTCAATCCCGTGAATCACCCCGGCCGCTGCCGGTGATGCCACAGGATGCTTGTATCCAAATTGACTGAAATATTGGGCGTTGCCCGATATTATTTCCACACGGGCGCCGGATTATCATTTACCGGGAGGGAACCCGCGCCCTGTACCCGCCAGGAATCAGTAACGCACCAGACTGTGCATGTCGCCGGAAATCGCGCCAAGGCGCGAAGCGCCTTGCAGAAAGCCGAGTTCCACCAGCATGCTGAAGCCGGCCACCACGCCGCCGGCCTGCAAGATCAGCTTGGCCGCAGCCTCCGCCGAGCCGCCGGTGGCCAGCAGGTCGTCATGGATCAGCACGCGCTGGCCTTCGGCAATCGCATCGCTGTGCATTTCGATGGCGGCCATGCCATATTCCAGCTCATACTGCTGGGTGATTTTATGCGCGGGCAGTTTGCCGGCCTTGCGGATCAGCACGAACGGCTTGTTCAGGCGCAGCGCCAGGGCGTTGCCGAACAGGAAGCCACGGCTTTCGATGCCGGCGATGGCGTCGATGTCGGCGCTCTGGAACTGGCCGACCAGCGCATCGAGGATTTCATTGGCCAACACCGGCTGCAGCAGCAAGGTGGATATGTCCTTGAACAGGATGCCGTCCTTGGGGAAGTTCGGCACATCGCGGATGGCGGCCTTGATTTTAGCTTCGAGAGTCATTCCGCAGCCGGCAATCTGGGAAGTTTGGCATTTTTATCCTGGACCAGATAAACGATATAAACACTCTTCATGAAATTTAATTCGCCCTCTTCCAATACATTGCCGAGACCGCCGAAGCTATCAGGTGGCGGCGCTGGCGGCACAGGGGCTCCAATACGGTTACCTGAAACAACGACATTGTCCAAGGACCGGTTGGCAATAGAAGGATCATTGGAGGTGACGGTATATATGCCGAGAAGATTCAAGCCAAAGGTGTCCGACATGAATAACGCTTGATTCTTGGCATCGGAAACAGCCTGTTTGAATAATGCCGATTCCAGTGTTTTATAGGTACTCAGCGTTCCACGGACTGAATTCAGCTGAATCGATTGACTTGATGGTATGGATGACAGGAATTTCTGAAAAGTCTTCTTGTCTGTGAACTTCACGTTTAGGCTCCGGCTCACCTGATTACCGGAGAATTCGTTTTTTCGCTTTGTTTCGTTGTATTCATTGATCGGCCCGATTTGAATATTCAAGGCTTTCAAATCTTCTTGTTTCACACCAAGCCGCTTGGCAGAATCGATAAGCAGCGCCGTATTCTGCTCAACATCAAGCGTTGCTTCCTGAACGTTGAAGCTGATTTTCTTAATCATGAAGTCTGCGCGGAAAGTATCCGGAACCGCTTTGGACTCAGCCATACCCTTGACGATAATATGCGGTACATTTGGTATGGTCTGGGCGAAAACCGAAGCGCTGAGCACGGCGAGAAAAATACTGGCGAAGAGTCGCATGGTTTCAAATTCCCTTTAATTACTGAGCTGAAATCAGATACACCACATACACGTCTTTATTGACCGTGATCACGCCCTCTTCCATGGTCGAACCGAGCGGCGGCGCGGCGGCGGCGTCCATGCTGCGGTACATCGCCTTCGA
>DATMWF010000244.1:0-3476 GCA_035562675.1 Arenimonas sp.
ATGAGCAACTGGACCACGTTCACGGTCGGCGCCGCCACCTTGGCGGTGATCCTGCTGCTCAAAGGCAACCAGCGCATTCCGGGCATTCTGGTCGCCGTGGTCGGCGCCACCCTCGCCGTGGGCATGCTGGACCTCGGCACCCGCGCCGATGTGTCGATCCTCGGCTCGCTTCCGCAGGGCCTGCCGACGTTCGTCATTCCCTGGATCACCCGCGCCGATATCGTGCCGATCCTGACCGGCGGCTTTGCCGTAGCCCTGGTTTCGTTCGCCGACACCAGTGTGCTGTCGCGCGTTTACGCGGCCAAGACCCGTACCGTTGTCGATCCGAACCAGGAGATGGTCGGGCTCGGCGTCGCCAACCTGGCGGCCGGCTTCTTCCAGGGCTTCCCGATCAGCAGCAGTTCATCGCGGACGCCGGTGGCCGAGGCCGCCGGCGCCAAAACGCAGATGACCGGCGTGGTCGGCGCACTGGCCGTGGCCCTGTTGTTGGTTGCCGCACCCGATCTGCTGCAGAACCTGCCGACCAGCGCGTTGGCGGCGGTGGTGATCGCTTCGGCGATCGGCCTGTTCGAGTTCGCCGACCTGCGCCGTATCTACCGCATCCAACGCTGGGAGTTCTGGCTATCGATTGCCTGTACCATCGGCGTTGCGGTGTTCGGCGCCATTCCCGGCATCGGGCTGGCCATCGGGGCGGCCATCATTGAATTCATGTGGAGCGCATGGCGGCCTTATTCAGCGGTGCTCGGCCGCATAAATCACGTCGACGGCTACCACGACATCACCCGGCATGCCGATGCGGACAGGATTCCCGGCCTGGTGCTGTTCCGCTGGGATGCGCCGCTGTTCTTCGCCAACGCCGAACAGTTCCATGCCAGGGCGCGCGAGGCGGTGGAGGCCTCGCCCACCCCGGTGAAATGGCTGGTGGTGGCGGCGGAGCCGGTGACCAGCGTGGATGTGACTTCGGCCGACATGCTGCTCGAACTGGACGAATTGCTGCATGCCGAGGGCATCGAAATGTGCTTTGCCGAAATGAAAGGCCCGGTCAAGGACACGCTGAAACGCTTCGGCCTGTTCACCCGCCTGGGCAAGGAGAATTTCTTTCCGACCCTGGGCTCGGCGGTCAGCGCCTACCGCAAGGCGCATACGGTGGATTGGACGGACTGGAAGGATAAAAATGGCTGATCAACGCATCCAGAACAAGGGTCCGGCGCAGGTACTCGCCGTCTGTACCCTGATGGCAGGCGCATCTTTCGCCAGTGCCCAGGAAATCGAGCCGCGCGCCTATTCCAACGCCCCGCTCGGGGTGAACTTCCTGATCATCGGCTACGCCTATACCGAAGGCGGCCTGGCATTCGACCCCGCATTGCCGGTGTCGGCGCCCAAGCTCAGCACGTCCGGTCCGGTGGCCGCCTTCGCGCGGTCCATCACCCTGTTCGGCAAGTCCGCCAAATTCGATGTCGTGGTGCCTGCCGCCAGCCTGTCCGGCTCGGCGCTGCTTGCCGGTGAACCGATCGAGCGCAATGTCGATGGCCTGATCGACACCAAGTTCAGGGTATCGGTCAACCTACTCGGCGCGCCGGCGCTCAGCCTGAAGGAATTCGCGGGCTACAAGCCCGACCTTGTGGTCGGCGTAAGCCTGCAGGTTTCGGCACCGACCGGGCAATACGACAACACCCGGGTCGTCAACCTCGGCGGCAACCGCTGGTGGTTCAAGCCGGAACTGGGCATTTCCAAGACCCGCGGTCCATGGACCCTGGAAGGCAAGGCGGCGGTGACACTGTATACCGACAACGACGATTTTTTCGGCGGCCAGACCCGTGCCCAGGATCCGCTGTATTCGCTGCAGGGCCATGCCATCTATAATTTCCGCAAAGGTGTCTGGGGTTCGCTGGACGCCACCTATTTCACCGGCGGGCGGACCACCGTCGACGGCGGACTGAACAACGACCTGCAGCAGAACTGGCGCATGGGCGGCACGCTGGCGATTCCCGTCAACACCCATAATTCCATCAAGCTGTATGCCAGCAGCGGCGTCTCGGCGCGCACCGGCAACAATTTCGACCTGATCGGTCTTGCCTGGCAGCACCGTTGGGGCGGCGGGCTTTGAACACGGCCATCTTCACGGCACGGGGACCGGCGCTAGCCGACACGGGTTTTAAAGTACCTTAACCGGTATGCATGCACGCCTGGAGGCACCATGAACGACAGTCAACGACCGCTATGGATACAGGGCATGGCGCTGCCCGGCTGGATCCTGCTGTGCTTCGCGGCCGCCGCGGTCGGCGGCTTGGGTTCGATGAGTGCGCCGACGTTCTACGGGCAGCTCGTGCAGCCGGGCTGGGCGCCGCCGGTCTGGGTGTTCGGCCGGGTCTGGACGGTACTGTATACCCTGATGGGCATCGCCGCCTGGCTGGTCTGGCGCAAGGGGCCGTCGCCCGCCGTGCGCGGCGCGCTTGTCCTGTTCTTCGTGCAGCTCGGCTTCAACGCCCTGTGGAGCTGGATGTTCTTCGCCTGGCGGCTGGGCGGCGGCGCGTTCGCCGAAATCGTGCTGCTGTGGCTGCTGATCGCGCTGAATCTGCGCGTGTTCTGGCGCATCCAGCCCTTCGCCGGGCTGCTGTTCGTGCCGTACCTGCTGTGGGTGGCCATCGCCGCGGCGCTGAACTGGTCGCTCTGGCAGGCCAATCCGGGTATTCTTGGCTGATCGTCCCGTTTCATTCCGGAGCATGCAACGATGGCCGCCGAATCCGCCCTGTTAAGTCTGGACAACCCGGTTTTCCACGCCTATGTCCTGGCGGCCGGCATCATGATCCTGAAACTGATGCTGCAGCCCTGGATGACGGTGGTGCGGATGACCCGGGCTGGCGGCGGCTACCGCAGCCCGGAAGACGCCAAAAAAAGTCCGCTCAACCCAAGGCCCGTGGCCGGGCAGCTGGATGCCAATGAATCCGTCGAGCGCTCGCGCCGCATCAACCTCAACGACCTGGAAAGCATTCCCGGCTTCCTGGCCGCCGGTTTCCTGCTGGTGCTGTCGGATCCGCCGGTTCTGCCCGCGCAGATCCTGATCTGGACCTATGTGGCCGCGCGCGCCGCGCATTTCATCGCCTACCTGACCGCCCAGCTGCACGATGTGCGCGCCCTGTGCTGGACTTTCAGCTCCCTGCCGGTCATCGCGATGGCGGGCTATGTGCTGTTCAAGGCCCTGACCTGACACACGCGCCGAGGCGCCGGGCGGCCTTGGACTATTTGGCCAGAAACCAGCCGGTAATCGCCAGCCGGTCCGAGCCCGCCCAAGGCGAAACCAGGCTGACGGTGTGCGATTGCGGCACCCGGAACAGCGACAGGTGGTTCCAGTAAGGCACAAAGCTGTCGATCAGGCGCTTGTCGGCGTCGTGGAACTGCAGCAGGCCGCCCCAGTCGCTGTCCCAGTCCTTGCTCAGGTTGATGACATAGGCGCAGACACGTCCTTCGATGACGTC
>DATMWF010000245.1:0-2611 GCA_035562675.1 Arenimonas sp.
GCGGCGGCCGAATACGACTTCTGGTTCACCCGTCTGATGTACGATTCCGGCGACTGGGACGTCGACCAGCGCATGCCGGCCAACATCATCACCTCGCTGATCGATTACACCTCGCTGCGCGTCGATCCGAAGGAGCATGTCATCGCGCTGTCGGACCCGAAGATGCGCACCGCGCCGTTCTGCTACCTGGCAGGCCATAAGCTGGTCGAGTTCAACGCCGCCGAGCGCGCCAATTTCGAGGCCTACGTGCGCAGCGGCGGCTTCGTGCTGGTCGATGACTGCAACCACGACATCGACGGCCTGTTCGCCAAATCCTTCGAATCGCAGATGGCGTCGATTTTCGGCGCCAATGCCTTGAAAAAGCTGCCCAACAACCACCCGCTGTACCGCAGTTTCTTCACCTTCAGCGAACCGCCGACCACCGGCTTCGAACTCAACGGCTGGGGCGATGACATCGTCCATGACTATCTCAAGGGCATCGAGATCAACGGCCGGCTGGCAGTGCTTTACAGCAACAAGGATTACGGCTGCGAATGGGACTACGACTGGCGCAACAAGAAATGGCTGGCCGAAGACAACACCAAGTTCGCGGTCAACATCGTGATGTACGCGCTCAATTCGTGACCGCCGCGCATCCCACCACTCCGTGCCATAGGAACAACTGAACATGAAAAACCATGAAGCCGACATCACCGCCACGCTGGCCCAGCTGGGTCAGCTGCGCAGCGCCATCGCGAAAGCCATCGTCGGGCAGGAAGACGTCATCGAACAATTGCTGATCGGCCTTCTGGCCGGCGGCCACTGCCTCCTGGAGGGCGTACCGGGACTCGGCAAGACCCTGTTGGTGCGCTCGCTCGGGCAGGCCCTGCATCTGGATTTCCGGCGCATCCAGTTCACCCCCGACCTGATGCCCAGCGACATCCTGGGCACCGAGATCCTGGAGGAAGACCACGGCACCGGCAAGCGCCATTTCAAATTCCAGAAAGGACCGGTATTCACCAACCTGCTGCTGGCCGACGAATTGAACCGCACCCCGCCGAAAACCCAGGCGGCGCTGCTGGAGGCCATGCAGGAACATACCGTCAGCTACGCCGGCGTGACCCACGCCCTGCCGGAACCGTTTTTCGTGCTGGCCACGCAGAACCCGCTGGAGCAGGCCGGCACCTATCCCTTGCCGGAAGCCCAGCTCGACCGCTTCCTGCTGCACATCCGCGTGGATTACCCGACCGAAGCCGAAGAGCGCGCCATCCTGCAGCAGACCACCGGTGCTGCCTCTTCCGAGGTGCCGCGGGTCATGCACGGCGAGTCGGTGCGGGAGCTGCAGAAACTGGTGCGCGAAGTGCATATGAGCGATGACGTGCTGAGCTGGATCAACCAGCTGGTGCGCGCCAGCCGGCCGCATGAAAAAGCCTCCAAGGACATCGAGAACTGGGTCAAATGGGGTGCCGGTCCGCGTGCCGGACAATCGCTGGTATTGGCGTCCAAGGCACGCGCCCTGATCCATGGCCGCTTCGCCGCGACCCGCGACGACGTGCAGGCACTGGCCGCCCCGGTGCTTCGCCACCGCCTGCTGTTGACCTTCGTGGCCGAGGCCGAACAGATCAGCGCTGACGATGTGGTCGCAGCCCTGCTGAAAACCGTCCCGTTTCCGGGCTAAGCCGCCAGTATGCGTTCGCCCGACCTGATCCCTGCCGATGTGCGTGCGCGCCTTAAGGGCCTTCGTCTGCATTCCCGGCGCGTATCGGGCGCCCAAGGCATCGGCCAGCATCAAAGCCGCAGTCGCGGCGCCGGGCTGGAATTCGCCCAATACCGCGCCTATGAACCCGGCGATGAACCAAGGCAGATCGATTGGAAGCTGTACGCGCGCTCGGATAAATTTTTCGTGCGCGAGTCCGAACGGGATTCACCGCTGATCGTCTGGGTGCTGATCGACGCCACCGCTTCGATGGCGCAATGCGACGCCAAACGCCCAGGCTGGAGCCGGCTACAGGCCGCCAAGGCGCAGGCCGCCTGCGTCATCGAGCTGGCTTTGCGGCAAGGTGACCGGTTCGGCGTCATCGCGGTCAATGACGGCGGCCTGACGGTGGTCAATGCTGGCAACGGGACGCGTCATCGCGACGCCTGTCTGCTGGCCTTGAGCCGGGTCCAAGCGCAGGGCGGCTGGCCGAACGAAGCGCAGTGCCGGCCGATCTGGGAGCGCATCGGCGCCAACTCGCTGGTGCTGGTGCTCAGCGACGACTTCGAGGAAGGCTGCGTATCCTTGGCTGAGCGCCTGGCCAAAGCGCGTCGCGACGTGCTGAACATCCAGATCCTGACCGCCGAAGAACGCGACTTCCCGTTTCAGGGCGGCCACCGCTTTCTGGATGTGGAGTCTGGCCAGGAGTTGCTGTCGGATGCCGAAACAGCACGCACCGCATTCATCACGCGATTTGCGGCCGCTCGCCGCGCCTTGGCCGCGCGTCTGGCGGCCAGCGGCATCACTTACCTCGAATACTACCTGGACCAACCTTTGGATGCGCCGTTGCGCCGCCTGTTCACGCAAGGCAAAGCGCGCTTTCAGGAGGGCGTGTGAACCTGTCCTTGCTGCTGCCATCGGCCCTGGCTGCGCTTG
>DATMWF010000246.1:0-3587 GCA_035562675.1 Arenimonas sp.
GGTGCTGATGACCGCGCCGCTCGGGCTGATCGGGGTGACCGCGTTCCTGCTGATCTTCCGCGTGCCGTTCGGCTTCGTGGCGATGCTCGGCACCATCGCGCTGTCGGGCATGATCATGCGCAACTCGGTGATCCTGGTCGACCAGATCGACCATGACATCGCCCACGGCAGCAAGCCCTATGACGCCATCCTGGACGCCACCGTGCGCCGCTTCCGGCCGATCGTACTGACCGCGCTGGCGGCCGTGCTGGCGATGATCCCGCTGTCGCGCAGCGTGTTCTTCGGGCCGATGGCGACCGCGATCATGGGCGGCCTGCTGGTGGCGACCCTGCTGACCATCTTCTTCCTGCCGGCCCTGTATGCGGCCTGGTTCAAGGTGGTCCGCGACACGCCGGCGCGCGCCCTGCCGGTGCCGAATGAATGAACCCCTGCGCATGGTTCCGCTCCGCATCCCGGTAGCCGGTGACGATGCGCTGGTCGCGCACCGTTTCAATGCCGCGCCGGACGGAAAACGCGGCCGCAGCGTGATCGTCGGGCCGGCCACCGCGGTGGCGCAGGCTCACTACTTCAAGTTCTGCGCCTACCTGGCCGAACAGGGCTTCGACGTGCTGACCTTCGATTACCGCAGCATTGGGCAGTCGAAGCTGCGCCCGATCCGCGATTACCATGACATCGGCTTCTCGGCCTGGGCCGAGCATGATTACCCGGCGGTGATCGAACACATGCATGCGCTGCATCCCAGCCAGCCGCTGTATATCGTCGGGCACAGCGTGGGCGGCTGGATGCCGGGCGCCACGTGCGCCAGCCACCGCATCGACGGCCTGCTCGGCGTGGCCGCGCTGTCGGCGTATTGGCCGCTGATGGCGCGCCCGCACCGCTACGGACACTGGCTGATCTGGAACACGCTGGTGCCGGCCACCACCGCATTGCTCGGCTATTGGCCGGGCTGGGCCGGGCTGAAAACCGACCTGCCGAAGGCGCTCGGCCGGGAATTCGCGCAATGGGCGCAGCTGCCCGGTTTCCTGTTCGACGCGCCGCAGTTCGACGCGCGCGGCAACGCCGCCAATTTCACCGGCCACTTGCGTCTGCTGCAGATCGCCGATGATGCCTGGGGTACGCCGGAAGCGGTCTCGGCGCTGCAGCCGCACTACCCGAACGCCCGCACCAATGTGCTGGAAACCCTGCATCCGCGCGATTTCGGCCTGAAGCACATCGGCCACCTGAACTTCTTCCGTAGCCAGTTCCGCGACAGCCTGTGGCCGCTTGCGGTGCGGCGCCTGCAGGAATTCGGCTGACGGCCGGAAGCAGCCGGAATCGTGTTTTAATGGCGGCAACCGTCACAGCTGGAGCGTTACATGACCAACGAATCCCCGAAAAGCGCGTTCATCCTCGGCGGCGGCATCGCGCTCGGCCTGCTGGCCTTGGGCCTCAGTCTGGGCCAGAGCCTGATCCGCTTCAAGGAATATGAGCGCACGGTCACCGTCAAGGGCCTTTCGGAGCAGGACGTGCCGGCCGACACCGCGCTGTGGCCGGTGACCTTCGCCGCTTCCGGCAACGACCTGTCGGCGGTGTATACGCAGCTGGAAACCGACGGCGGCAAAGTGCGCCGGTTCCTGCTCGACAAAGGCTTCAGTGCCGAAGAAATCAACCTCTCGGCGCCGAGCGTGAACGACAAGGGCCGTTACGGCGATGAAAACCGCGTCGGCCTGCGCTATTACGCGACCCAGACCGCCACCGTGTACACCAAGAACATCGCGCTGGTGCGGGAGATGAACACCCGCATCGCCGAACTCGGCAAGCAGGGCGTCGGGGTCGGCGGCGACAACCAGGGCACCGAATTCATGTTTTCGGGCCTGAACGCGCTGAAGCCGAAGATGATCGAGGAAGCCACCCGCAACGCCCGGCAGGTGGCGCAGAAATTCGCCGAGGACTCCAACAGCAAGCTGGGTAAGATCAAGTCCGCCAGTCAGGGCCAGTTCAGCCTGCAGGCCCGCGACGCCAACACGCCGCACATCAAGTCGGTGCGGGTCGTGGCTACGGTGGAATATTACCTGTCGGACTGAACAATCCCCGCTGGGGGCGCTTTCGTGCGACAATGCACGTCCATTTATCAATGCTGAGGCCAATATCATGAGAAAAGCACGCGCACGCCGTCGCGCTGCCCGCCTGAAAGGCCGGTAAGCCAGAAACCCGCCGAGAGGCGGGTTTTTTATTGTCTGAAATCCAAGGGACGGAGGTACCTCAGTCCCTAATTGATTGTTGACATGTGTACCTAAATAAGTACAATTAATGTATGCAGCCCACGCTTACCGTCCGATTCTATTGCTCAAGTGCAGGTAAGGAACCCGTGAGGGAATGGCTGAAGGATGATCTGTCCATCGATGCGCGCAAGGCCATCGGCGCGGATATCAAAACGGTTCAATTTGGCTGGCCGATGGGAATGCCTGTTGTGCGCAAAATGGAAGCCGACCTTTGGGAAGTGCGTAGCGTCATTCCAGGCGGTATCGCCAGGGTTCTGTTTACATTAGTTGGTTCAAGCATGGTGCTTTTGCACGGATTTGTGAAGAAAAGCGGCAGTACGCCGAAAAATGATTTGGAATTAGCGCGCTCACGAATGAAAGAGGTGTTGAAATGAAAAAAAATCCGCACATCGGCAGCAGTTTTGATGAATTCCTGGCCGAAGACGGCCAACTTGACGAGGCGACCGCGGTTGCAGTCAAACGCGTCATCGCATGGCAGATCGAACAGGCCATGCAGGCGGCTGGTTTGAACAAGTCCACCTTGGCAAAGCGCATGCATACCAGCCGGACCGTGGTCGACCGCATTTTGGATTCTGAAGATACCGGGCTGACGCTGGACACGATGACGCGCGCCGCGACAGCACTCGGGTTCCGCGTGAAATTCGATTTGGTTGCCGCTTAGTGCAAAGCTGCCCGCCTGAAAGGCCGGTAAGCCAAAAAACCCGCCGAGAGGCGGGTTTTTTTATTGGATGAACTCACCCGTCACTTGACATGCCAGTCATGATGTACCAATATTTGGTAACACATGCCGAGGAGGCCGATATGGCACGCAATACCAGCATCAGCTTGGGCGAACACTTTGACGGATTCATCTCCGAACAGCTCGACAGCGGCCGTTACGGTTCGGCCAGCGAAGTGGTCAGGGCCGGTCTGCGACTGCTTGAGAACAACGAAAGCAAGCTCGCCGCTTTGCGCCAGGCGCTTGCCGATGGCGAGCGGAGCGGTGTCGTAGAATATGGGCTGGAGTCGTTGATTGCAGAACTAAAAGGAACGCTGCCCGCCTGAAAAGCCGGCAAGTCAGAAACCCGCCGAGTGGCGGGTTTTTTAGAGGTGAAATTTAGGAAGTGGAGCACCTAGGTCGGCGAGAATAAATCTTGTCTGTCCATTAGAAACAAGGGTTTATACGGCCATTAACGCGTAGTCGGACGGTTTGTGGTGTAATAAGCGCTCAAGCAGGGGTGCCGACAGGCTGAGACATACCCTTAGAACCTGATGCGGTTAACACCGCCGTAGGGAGCTTAGGACTCGCGCATCGGGTCTCCTGCATCACCAAGGACCATCCCCATG
>DATMWF010000247.1:0-2801 GCA_035562675.1 Arenimonas sp.
GAAATCCTGCAGAAACGCTTCCTGGCCGAAGACAAGGCCACCCTGCACGAACTGGCCGATGAATACGGCGTATCCGCCGAGCGCATCCGCCAGCTGGAAGCCAACGCGCTGAAGAAAATGAAAGCGCTGTTCGCGGCCTGATTCGGCCGGATGGGTAACCCATAAGTGGCGGGCCGATGTGCCCGCCATTTCTTTGCGCGAGTGGATTCCAAGGGTTCCGGAGCCTGGGTCTGGGCGGAAGTTCTGCGCTTTCCCGCGAAATACGCCATCGTCAAACTACCACCTCATGCATATATGTGTTATATAATAACATTACGCATTTGTGCTTGATTGTTGGCATACCCTACCCAGAGGTTTTGATGAAACACGCTCCATTGACTCTTGCTATCGCCGCCATTCTGGCTTTGCCTTACGGCCTTGCCAACGCCCAAGCCGCCGCCGTTGCAAAAGACACCGCGCCCGCTGAGCTGGACCGCGTTCAGGTCACCGCTTCGCCCTTGCGCAACGGCATTGACGAAATCGCCAAGCCGATCACCGTGTTGGCCGGTGAAGAACTCAACAGGGCAAAAGGCGCCACGTTGGGTGAAACCGTCGAGGGCGAGGCCGGCGTGCAGTCGACCTTCTTCGGTGTCGGCGTCGGCCGTCCGATCATCCGTGGCCAGGAGGGCAGCCGCGTGCAGGTGCTGGCCAACAGCATGCTGACCGGCGACGTGTCCACCATCAGCGCCGACCATGCGGTCACGCTAGAGCCGTTCCTGGCCGATCAGATTGAAACCCTGCGCGGACCTTCCGTGCTGCTGTACGGCAGCGGCGCCATCGCCGGCGCGGTCAACGTCGTGGACGGCCGGATACCGACCGAAAACTACAGCGACGCGTTCGGCGGCCGGGCGGAGCTGCGTTATAACGCCAACAACGACGGTTATACCGGCATGGGACGGCTTGACGGCAACTTCGCCGACAACGCCTTCAGCTGGCATGTCGATGTGCTGACCCGTGATTTTGACGATTACGGGATACCCGGCTATGCCTTCTCTAAAGGACTGATCGACGAGGAGCTGGCGGAAGGCGAAACGCTTGACGAGTTCGCCAAAGACAGCCAGCCGAACTCGGGCCTGAGCACCGATTCCGCCGCCGTCGGCATGACCTGGTTCGGCGAGAAATCCTGGCTCGGTGCTTCGTTCAGCCTGTACGACACCAATTACGGCATTCCACCCGGTGCCCATGCACATGAAGAAGTCGATCCGGATGCCGGGCACGAAGCGCCGGAATATGTGCGTATCGACATGTCGCAAACCCGTTTCGACCTTCAGGGCGGCATCCGAGATGTCGGCGCATTCCAGGACATCAACCTGCGTCTGGCCAACACCCATTACGAACACCAGGAACTCGAGGGCAGCGAAACCGGCACGCGATTCGACAGCAATACGTTCGAAGTCCGCGTTGAGGCCGTGCAGAATACCTGGCGCGGCTGGGACGGCGCCTTCGGCCTGCAGTATGTGGACAATGATTTCGAAGCCAAAGGCGATGAGGCGTTCGTGCCGCCCACCGCCACCGTCGACTGGGGATTTTTCATGCTGCAGGAGCGGGCGTTCGGGCCGTTCAAGCTTGAGCTCGGCGGGCGTTACGACCACGTTTCGGTCAGCCCGGACGTGGCCGCGGGTTCGGAGCGGAACTTTGACTTGGGCAGTTTCTCGATCGGCGGCATCTGGAAGTTGAACGGACTGTTCCACGTCACGGTCAATCTCGACAGCGCGCAGCGCGCGCCGACCGCCGAGGAGCTGTTCGCCTTCGGACCGCACATCGCGACCGGCCTGTTTGAAATCGGCGATGCGGATCTGGGCAAGGAAACCGCCAATGGCGGCGATCTTGGCCTGCATTTCCATACCGACAGATTCGAGGCTTCGGTTTCCGTATTCCGGACCGAATACAAGGACTTCACGTATCTGCAGCAGAACGGCGAAACCCTGGACGATCTGCCGGTTGCGCTATGGGTGCAGACCGACGCCACCTTCAAGGGCTGGGAAGCCCAGGCCAGCTGGGATTTCCTGGAAAACCGCAGCGGACTCTGGACCCTGAATCTCATCGCCGACCGCGTTGACGCCAATCAGGCGAACGGCGACAATCTGCCGCGCATCGCGCCGGCCCGCGCCGGCGCCGATATCGCCTGGCGGCTTGGCGGCTGGACCGCCGGCATCGGCATCACGCACGTGTCCGCGCAGAACGACGTTGCACCGGACGAAAGCCGGACCGCCGGCTATGACGACATCGATGCCAACCTCGCCTACACCTGGAATTCCGGGGGCACGGACATGGAGCTGTTCCTGATCGGAACCAATCTGGGCAATGAAGAAGCGCGGGTTGCCACCTCGTATCTGAAGGATTTCGCGCCATTGCCGGGCAGGACCCTGGAAGCGGGTTTCCGCATGTATTTCTAGCGTCACGGACTGCCGGGCGGGCATTCCGCCGCAATCCGGCGTTGCCAACCAATCGGGCGGCGTTACTCGATCAAACCGAAGCGGACCGCTTTTTCCTGCAGTTCGGTCAGGTTGCGCGCCTGCAGCTTGAGCATCAGGTTGGCGCGGTGACCGTACACGGTTTTGTCGTTGATGCCCAGGTCGGAGGCGATGGCCTTCGGCGCCAGGCCGCGCAGCATCAGCTTGAGGATGTCCAGCTCGCGGCTGCTCAGCTTCGGCGGCGCGGTTTTCTTCAGCATGCGGATGTCGCTGGATACGTAGCCGACGCCATCCATCACCGCGCGCATGGCCGGCACCAGTTCCTTGGCGGCCGTGGCCTTGGTGACG
>DATMWF010000248.1:0-2286 GCA_035562675.1 Arenimonas sp.
GAATTCGATTTCACGGATGCCGCCCCGGCCCAGTTTCAGGTCGTCGGCGATTTCGCGACGCTGCACTTCCGCCTCGATCTTGCCCTTCATGTCGCGCAGGCCGTCGATGGCGGTGAAATCCAGATAGCGCCGGTACACGAAGGGCCGCAGCAGTTCCAGCAGCTGGTAGCCCGAGGCGATGTCGCCGGCCACCGGCCGCGCTTTCAGCCAGGCATAACGTTCCCAGTCGCGGCCCGACGTCTGGAAATACTGCTCCATGCCGTTGAACGTCAGCAGCAGGCGGCCGCTGGCGCCGAACGGCCGTAGCCGGAGATCGACCCGATGCGAGAAGCCGTCGGCGGTGACCTCATCGAGCAGATTGGCCAGGCGTTGTCCCAACCGGGTGAAAAAGGTCTCGGCCGCGAGCGGGCGTCCGCCGTCGCTGGTGCCATGGCCGGTAAACGCGTACACCAGGTCCACATCGGACGAAAAATTCAGTTCGGCGCCGCCCAGTTTGCCCAGGCCAAGAATCACCATGTGCTGTTCCTGACCGTCTTCCGCCCGCACCACGCCATGCGCCTGCTGCATGCCCTGCAGTAGCGCATTGAATGTCCGGCTCAGGGCCTGTTCGGCGATCCAGGTGCTACCCTGCAGGGTCTGTTCGACGCTGTCGCTGCCGCTGACGTCGCGCCAGATCAGCTTGACCGACTGCGCCCGGCGCCAGCGCCGGATCAGCCTCGGCCAATCCGGCTCCAGGCAGCCGCTGAGATCCAGGGGCTGCAGGGGATCATCCAACTGGCTTATCAATTCAGGCTGCTGCGCCAGCACATCGCAGGCGAAATCGGAAACCAGCGCCAACCGGCGCAGGTTGTCCAGCGCATCGCCGCTCAGAGCGTGCCCTTCCAGCACCTGCGCGAGTTGGGGCGGCAACCCCTTAAATGGCAAACTTCACCGCCATCAGCAGGAACAGGCTCAGGCTGATGATGTCGGACAGGCCGGACATCACCAGATTGGCGGCCATCGCCGGGTTGAAGCCCAGCTTGCGCAGCAACAGCGGCATGACCGCGCCGAGGAAACCGGCCACCATGCAGCTGAGTGCCATGGCCAGGCCGGTGACCAGCGCGAGCCGCTGCGGATCGGCCTGTTCCGGATGCCGTGAAACCACGATGAACATGCCTGCCGCCGCGATCGCGCCGACCATCAGGCCGTTCACCAAGCCGAGCCAGGTTTCCTTGAACACCTGGCGGCGCACGCGGCGCGTGGTGTTCGACAGGCTCAGGCCGCGCAAGGTGCAGGCCAGCGACTGCGAACCGATGTTCCGGCACAGACCGGCCAGCACCGGCAGGAAAATAGCCAGCACCGTGGCCTGCGCGATGTCGGTCTGGAATTTTCCGATGATCGCCCCGGCCACGAACAGCATGAACAGATGGATCTGCAGCCACGGCTGGCGGAACTGCAGTTTACGCAGCCACGGCGAGGCCCATTGTTCGTCATGGTCGACGCCGACCAGATAGCCGGGCTGCCCCGACAGCTCGAAGGCCTGCTGCTCATGCAGCCGATGGGTGTGCACCTGGCCGAGCAGGAAGCCTTTTTCGTCGCACACCGGATAGGTGAGTTTCGGCTGCACCGCCAGCTGCGCGATGGCCTCATTGAGCGGCCATTCCGGACGCAGCATGCAGGGATTCCGGTGCATGATCTGGTCAAGGGTCTGGCCGCGCTCGGCGAACAGCAGCTCCTTGAACGCCACCACACCGATCAGCCGGCTGTCCTGGTCGACCACGTACACCTGGTTCAATTCACGCTGCGGCATCAATTCACGCAGCAGGTCGACGGCCATCGCCACCGAAGTGCCCTTGCGGAACGCCGCTACCGGCTCCTCCAGCTGCGCGCCGACCGTGCCGACAGGAAACGCTTCGGCGCGGATCCAGGCCGAGCCGGTGGAACAGGCGGTCATCACCTGCTCGCGGACGTCCTCCGGCAGGGCCAGCAGGATGGCCATGGCGCGTGCCGGCGGCAGTTCAGACAGCTGCTGCGCGGCCAGGTTCGGGTGCTCCAGATCCAACAGGCCGGCGGCCGACTGGGCATCCAATGCCAGCAGCCTCGCGCTGAAATGGTCGTCTTTTCGGGCCACTGCCTTTCCTTGAAGCGGATTCGCTATAGAGTAGCGCAGTTAGCCGTGACTGCCTATGGCACGGCCGGCGGCTCGGTGACCGTGTAGCCTTTCGCCGCAAGGCGTTCAAGCAGTCCGTTCGGGCGGATCAGCTCGGCGATGTTGACCACCGCCACGCTGGAACGGTTCTGCGCCAG
>DATMWF010000249.1:0-9964 GCA_035562675.1 Arenimonas sp.
GCGCCTGTTCAACGGCTGTCTGGATGGTCGGCCCGGTCTGGTGTTTCTGCCAGCCCATGAACGGGCTGCCGTCGTATTCCAATGCCATTGCGTAACGCATGCGTCATCCTGTCAGAGCGCATGGCGCTACATGGTATGGGTTGGCGTTTCCGAATCCAGCATGCCGGCCAAGGTCGCTTCAATCTTGGTGCGGATTTCCTCGTTTTCGGAAGCCTCGCTCATCTGCACGCCGACGCCCGGGCGCCGGCCGCCCATCTGGCCCATGGGCGACACCCAGACCACCTTGCCGACAACCGGCAGGCGCGACTTGTCTTCCAGGAAGCTGACCATCAGGAACACCTCGTCGCCCAGCTGGTAGCGCTTGGGTGTCGGCACAAAAATGGCGCCGCCTTTCACGTAGGGCATATACGCGCTGTACAGCTCTTTTTTGTCCTTGATCTGCAGGGACAGCAAGCCTTGTTTTGCGGACGGTGCACTCATGTGGTTATCCTGTACGGGAATCCTGAAGCAGGTTGCGCCAGTCATAAAACAAGCCGGCCAGGCTCAAATCATGACGCAACGGTTGGCTTAAGCTTAACCGCAAACGGTTGGCGGCATCAATCCATTCCTGCAAAGCGCCCAGCGATCGGTTGGTTTTTTCCCATGCACCCGCCTCCATCGCCCATTTCCGGGCCAGGCCGAAGGCTATCTGCACGGCGAAATTCAAACGCAGCGCCGTGTCGTCATCCGCCAGCCAAAGCTTGGCCAGCTCGCTGGCGCCGACATGGCCCTTCATGCAGGCCAGAAGCTGTTCGCGCACCTTGGCGAACAACGCCAGGCCGCCGGTGTCCAGCAGTTCCTTGGCGATACCGGGATTGCCGTTTGCCAGATCCAGCGCCAACGCGGCGTTCCCCGGCTCTGCGCCTTGGTTGGTCAGCCATTGCAGGCCGGTTTCGGCATCGGGAATATGCAGCACCACGCGCTGGCAGCGGCTGTGGATGGTAGCCGGCAGCCGATACGGCTTGTCGGTGACGATCAGCACATAGCGGTTTTCGAGCGGCTCTTCCAGGGTTTTCAGCAGTGCGTTGGCCGCACTCCTGTTCAGCTCATGGGCATTACGGATAATGGCTACCTGCGCAGTGCCGAGCTGCGAGGTCAGGCTCAGCCAGTCATTGAATGCGCGGATCTGGTCGACGGTGATTTCGGTGCGCAGCTTGCCGGTCTTTTCATTGACCTCCAGCGTGATGGACCTGTAATCACCGTGCGTGCCCGAGTCGAAACGCTGGCAGGACAGGCACCGGCCGCAGGCAGACAGGCCACCGTCCGGCGCCTGGCATAACAGGCGTTTGGCCAAACGCTCGGCCAGATCGTGCTTGCCGAGCCTGGCTGGGCCGGAGATTAACTGGGCATGTCCCAGTTTGCCGGCCGTGAACCCGTCGACCAAGCTCCTGTAAACACTCTCCTGCCAAGGCATGAAATTCATTGCACCATCCATTGCCCAAGCACCTCGATCACATGACACACAACGCCATCCGCAGGTTGCGAGGCGTCAATCACCCGTATCCTGTCCGGCTCCTGCGCAGCTTTGTTCAAGTATGCCGCCCGCACATTGAGGAAAAAGTCCGTGTGTTCCCGCTCGATGCGGTCCAGTCCCTGGCCACGCGCATGCGCGCGGGCCAAGCCCTGCTCGACGCCGATATCCAGCAACAGGGTCAGGTCCGGCTTGAAGCCGACGTAAACGCGTTCCAGCTCGGCGATCTTGGTTTCGGCAATGCCACGTCCGCCGCCCTGATAGGCGAAGCTGGCATCGGTGAACCGGTCGGTCAACACGATATGCCCTTTGGCGAGTTCCGGCTTGATCAGCTCAGATGCCAACTGCGCCCGTGAAGCGAACATCAGCAGCAGTTCGGCCTCGGCGCAGATGCTGTTGCCTGGCGTCAGCAGCAGTTCGCGGATCCGTTCGCCGACCGGCGTGCCGCCCGGTTCACGGGTGCTGACCACGGTCAGGCCACGCTGCTCGAAGAAAGCCCGCACGGCGTTCAGCACGGTTGTCTTGCCGGCGCCCTCGCCGCCTTCGATACTGATCAGTTTTCCGCTGTGATGGATCATCTCATTGCTTTTTCTGGTAGGTTTGGACGGCTTTCCGGTGCGCATCGTAAGATGCCGAGAAAAGGTGTTCGCCATTGCCCTTGGCGACGAAATACAGCGCATCGCCGCCGGCCGGGTGGGCACTGGCCAACAGGGCGGCGCGTCCCGGCATGGCAATCGGGGTCGGCGGCAGGCCGGCGCGGGTGTAGGTATTGTAAGGCGTATCGCGGCGCAGATCCTGTTTGCGGATGTTGCCCTGATAACTGTCCCCCATGCCGTAGATCACCGTCGGATCGGTCTGCAGGCGCATATCGGCCTGCAGGCGGCGCACGAAAACGCCGGCGATCTGCTGCCGTTCGCTGGCCTGCCCGGTTTCCTTCTCAACGATCGAAGCCAGCACCAGCAGCTGCTCGGCCGATTGCAGCGGCAGCGCCTTGTCACGCCCGGCCCAGGCCTCAGCCAACGCTTTATCCATGGCGGCCGCGGCGTCGATCAGTATTCGGCTTTTCTTTCCCGACAGCGGCACGAAATAGGTGTCGGGCAGAAAACGGCCTTCGGGATGCATGCCTTTTTTTCCGACCAAGGCCATGACCTCGGACGGAGACAGGCCGGTCACGTCATCAACGGGTTCCGGAAGGTCCTTGAGCTGCTGCATCAGTTGTTTGAAGCTCCAGCCTTCGACCAGGGTGAATTTGACCCGTGCGGTATCGCCGACGGCGAGTTTTCGCAGCACCTCGGCCGGGGAATCCTGGCGGCTGATGCGGTAATCGCCCACGTGAATCCTGCCGGACATGCCCAGCTGCAGTGCGAGCGCTTTCCATTGCCAGTCGGCGCCCCGGGTGATGCCGGCGGCACGCATTTTCGGCAGTATCCTGTTCAGCCCGTCGCCTTTTTCGACCGTGAACTGCACGGTGTCCTGGTCCAGCGCCAATGGCTGTTCTGCGAAGCGCCGGGTCTGCAGAAACGCCAGCAGGGCAAGGATGCCGCATAGCGCGGCCAGCAGGATGAACCGTGATGCCCAGGAGCGTTTCTTTGCCATGCCGTTACTCGGTTGCGAACGCCGGATGGCGTGCGATGAACCGCTGTCTCAGTTCCCTGAACGCGTCGCTTGCCGGCAGTTTGATGGTTTCAATGCGATTGACTTCCATCATACCGCGAACCGAGTTGCAAAGAAAAACCGCGTCCGCACCCGTCACGTCGTCGCGCGAAATCCGTCCGATCACGGCATCGGGACATAAGCCAAGCAGCCATTGACGCGTCACGCCGTCAATGCCGCAATGCGACAGATCGGGCGTAACCCAGCGGCCTTCGCGGTAAACGAACAGGTTGGCCGAAGTGGCGCAGATGACATCACCCTGCCCGTCGCACATCAAACCGTCCGCAAAGTCCGGTGTTGTCCACTCCGAACGCGCCAACACGTTTTCCAGCCTGTTCAGGTGCTTGATGCCGGCCAAGGCCGGCTGCCGCGCGACCGGCGTGCGGCACCAGCGCAGGGCAATCGGGGCATCCCGGTGCACCGGCGCGGGATGCAGGCTGACAATGGCCGTGCCGGTAGCGGAAACGGGCGCATATCCCCGGCCGGACTCGCCGCGGGTCAGGATGATCTTGATGACGGCGCGCCGCCGTTGCGCCAGTTCCAGCGCCGCCGATCGTATGACGCGCTCTTCCGGCAGTTCGATCGCCAGCCGCAGGGCGCCGGCGGTCAGCCGCTGCCAGTGACGGTCCCACCAGACCAGTTCACCCTGGTCCGCCAGAAGGGTTTCGAACAAGCCATCGCCGTAGGCCAGGCCGCGGTCATTGGGGGAAATCCGGTCGATCGGTTCATTGCCCCGGAAAATCAGCGCGTTCATTCGGCCGCGCCCAGCGCGCGCAGCAGGCCCTTGGCTTTGGCGCGCGTTTCCTGCAGCTCGTGTTCCGGATCGGAATCGACCACGATGCCGGCGCCCGCACGCAGCTCAAGGCGGCCTTCGGAGAGCCACAGGCTGCGGATCAGGATATTGAGGTCCATGCTGCCGTTGCGGTTGAGATAACCCAGCGCGCCGGTATACGGGCCGCGGCCGGTCTGTTCCAGTTCGGCGATGATCTGCATGCAGCGCACCTTCGGGCAGCCGGTGATGGTGCCGCCGGGGAATACCGCGGCGATGACCTGGCCGGGCGTACGGTCCGGTGCCAGGCGCCCGGACACATTCGAGACGATGTGATGCACGTGCCGGTAAGATTCGATGCTCATCAGCTCATCGACATGCACGGAGCCCGGAACGCACACGCGCCCGAGGTCGTTGCGTTCCAGATCGATCAGCATCACGTGCTCGGCGCGTTCCTTGGGATGGCCGATCAGTTCCTTGATTTTATCCAGCTCATCGTCATCAGGCAGGCGCGGCCGCGTGCCCGCGATCGGCCGGGTCTGCACCACATCGTCGCGGACCGACACCAGGCGCTCGGGTGAAGAGCTGATCAGCGACCAATCCGCGAACTGCATCAGGCCGGCGAACGGTGATGGATTCAGCTCGCACAAACGATGGTATAGCGCATGGGCATCCGCATGCCCGGAGTTGCCGCGCCAGGCGCGCGAGATGTTGACCTGGAACACATCGCCGGCGTTAAGGTAATCGAGAATCCTGACGACCGAACGCGTGAACCGCCCAGGCGCCTCTTCAGCCACCTGCACGTCACCGCGCCAGACCGGAAACCCATCCGCCGCAGCCGCTGACGGAATGTCATGCAGCATGTCATCCAGAAGGTATTCATAACCATGCTCAGCCACCGCGATGAAGGCATTGGACTGCCGGTCATGCAGCAAGGCGGCCGGACAGCGCAGAGCCAGCGCATCCGGCAATGGTCCGTCGAAGGCGGGCAAGCGCAGCGTGGGCTCAACCTGGCCAGCCAGCTCATAGCCCAGATACACCGCCCAACCGCCTGAAAACGGCACGTCATGCCGATGCTCGGATCGGCATGACGCGAAGCGGGCGTCCAAGACGTCCAGAAACGGCAGGTCGATGGCCTGCCCGTTCAAGTCGCGTGTTTCGCCATTTGCGAGCGCAATCCCCTCGCCGTTGGCGATCAGCAGCATATCCCAGCGCGACTGGGCGTTGCCGCCCGCCACGCTCTGCAGCAGCAGGGGATAGCGCGACTGCCGATGGCGCTGCAGCCTCAGTAAATCGACAGGGCCGTTAAGCTGACGCTGGATTAACGGCATTGTCCCGCCTTAAAGCTTCTTGAATACCAAGGTGCCGTTGGTGCCGCCGAATCCGAATCCGTTCGACATCACCACATTGAGGGATTTCTCGCGCGCCGTGTTCGGTACGTAATCCAGATCGCAGCCTTCGCCTGGGTTGTCCAGATTGATGGTCGGCGGAACGATGCCGTGGTGCATGGCGAGAATGGAGAAAACCGCCTCGACGCCGCCGGCGGCGCCCAGCAGGTGGCCGGTCATCGACTTGGTCGAGCTGACCATGGTCTTGTAGGCATGGTCGCCCAGGGCCAGCTTCATGGCGTTGGTTTCGGCCAAGTCGCCCAACGGGGTGGATGTGCCGTGCGCATTCAGGTAATCGAGCTGGTCGGCGTTGATGCCGGCGTCTTTCATCGCCATGACCATGCAGCGCGCCGGGCCGTCGCCTGAATCGCTCGGCGCCGTCATGTGATAGGCGTCCGAGCTGGCGCCGAAGCCGGCCAGTTCGCAGTAGATGCGCGCGCCGCGCGCCTTGGCATGCTCATACTCCTCAAGCACCAGGATTCCGGCGCCGTCGCCGAGCACGAAGCCGTCACGGTCCTTGTCCCAGGGCCGGCTGGCGCGTGCCGGATCGTCGTTACGCGTCGACAGCGCTTTCATGGCGCAGAAACCGGCTACCGCAGTCGGCGAGCAGCCGTGCTCGGCACCGCCGGCGACCATGATGTCGGCATCGCCGTACTGGATCATGCGCATGGCCATGCCGATGGAATGGTTGCTGGAAGCGCAGGCGGAAACGGCGGAAAAATTCGGTCCCTTGAAGCCCTTGATGATGCACAACTGGCCGGAAATCATGTTGATGATGGTGCTGGGGATGTAGAACGGCGAAACCTTGCGCGGCCCGCCTTCATGCAGGGCGATGGCGGTTTCTTCGATGCCGCGGATGCCACCGATGCCGGAACCGACCAGCACGCCCGCGCGTTCGGCGTTTGCTTCGGTGATCTCAAGGCCGGCATCCTGCATGGCCATGAACGAAGCGGCCAGCCCGTAATGGATGAAGGTATCCATTTTCTTGACTTCTTTCGGGTTGAACCAGGCCTTGGGATCGAAATCCTTGACCTCGCCGGCGATGTGCGTCGCCATCGCGCTGGCGTCGAAATGGGTGATCGGACCTATGCCGGAGCGGCCGTTGAGGACGGCATCCCAATTGCTGGCGAGATCATTTCCTAGGGGCGAAAGCACGCCCATACCGGTGACGACGACACGACGTTTCATAGCTGGCTCCAGACCGTTTAAACGCATAGGGCCGCATGAGCGGCCCTAGCTTGTATCACACCGGGGCGATTAAGCCTTGACGTGCGCTTTGATGTAATCGATCGCTTGCTGGATCGAGGTGATTTTCTCGGCTTCTTCGTCCGGGATTTCGCACTCGAACTCTTCTTCCAAAGCCATCACCAATTCAACGGTGTCCAGCGAGTCAGCGCCGAGATCGTCAACGAACGAAGCGTTTGCAGTTGCCTCATCTTCTTTGACGCCGAGTTGCTCAACCACGATTTTCTTAACGCGTTCTTCAATAGTGCTCATGAAACTTCTCCTCCCAAGGAGTGACGATTTAGGGCTGATGAATCCGATCTGCCAGCGCTTGGCCCAAACCACGCCAGCAGATTTTAGAGCATTTTATCAAATTTTGGCCTGCGTGGTCACTGCATGTGCATTCCGCCGTTCACATTCAGGGTTTCACCGGTGATGTAGGCCGCCGCCGGGCTGGCCAGGAAAGCCACCGCTTCGGCGATATCCGCCGGCGTTCCGAACCGGCCGAGTGCTATCTGCTGCATCAGCGCGTTCTTGGCCTCTTCCGGCAGGGAGTCGGTCATATCGGTCTGGATGAACCCCGGAGCGACCACGTTGACGGTGATGCCGCGCGAACCGATTTCCTTGGCGAGCGATTTCGTAAACGCGATGATGCCCGCCTTGGCGGCGGCATAGTTCGACTGGCCGGCGTTGCCGGTCAGTCCGATCACCGAGGCGATGTTGATGATGCGGCCCTTGCGCGCCTTCATCATGCCGCGCATGACCGCTTTGCTGGTACGGTACACGGAGCTCAGGTTGGTGTCGATGACCGCGCCCCAGTCTTCGTCTTTCATGCGCATCAGGATCTGGTCGCGGGTGATGCCGGCGTTGTTGACCAGCACCGAAACCGGGCCGATGGATTTGCCGATGTCGTCGATCAGGGCATCGACCGCCGCGCTGTCGGTGACGTTCAAGACCTTGCCGATGCCGCCTGCCGCCGACATGCGCGCGGAGATCGCCGCAGCGCCGCTTTCGGTGGTTGCCGTGCCGATGACGGTGGCGCCTCGCGCCGCCAGCAGGTCGGCGATGGCCGCGCCGATGCCGCGGCTGGCGCCGGTGACCAATACGATTTCACCTGATAGATCCGTTGCCATAGAAATTCCTTAGGAAAATGCCTGTTCGGACGCCGCCTGCCAATCGTCCGGCGTGGACAGCGTGTAGGTGCTGATGGACTTGTCGATGCGCTTGATCAGTCCGGACAGCACTTTGCCGGGACCGCATTCGACTGCATGCCTTACGCCGGCGGCGGCCAAGGCCTGTGTGCATTGCGTCCACTGCACCGGCATGTAAAGCTGCTCGACCAGCGCCTGCTGGATGGCGGCGATGCCGGGCTTGGCCTGTGCATCGACATTGTGGATCACGGTGCGGTCCGGCATCCGCCAGTCCATGGATTCAACCGCCGAACGCAGGCGCTCCGCCGCATCGCGCATGAGGGGCGTATGCGAAGGCACGCTGACCGGCAATTTGACCGTTTTGCGGATGCCCATCGCCTGCAGCGCTTCGATGGCACGGTCGACCGCGATGGCATGGCCGCCGATCACGATCTGGCCGGGCGAGTTGAAGTTGGCGGGAACGACAACGGCCCCGTCCTGCGAAACCTGGCCGCAGACCTGCGCGACCTGCGCGTCTTCCGCACCCAGCACGGCAGCCATGGCGCCGACGCCGGCCGGAACGGCGTCCTGCATGAATTGGCCACGCAGCCTGACCAGATGCGCGCCGTCTTTCAGGCTGAGCGCACCGGATGCCACCAGCGCGGCGTATTCGCCGAGGCTGTGTCCGCACAATACGGCGGGTTGGGCGCCACCCTCTGCTTGCCATAAGCGCCATAAAGCGATGTTGGCCGCCAGCAGGGCCGGCTGCGTGAATTCGGTCTTGTTGAGCTGGTCGCCGGGGTTTTCCTGACTGATATGCCACAGGTCAACCGAAGCCCCCTCGGACGCTTCAGCGAAAGATTCAAGGATCGAGGGGAACCGCACGGCCAAGTCGGCGAGCATGCCGACGGCTTGCGATCCTTGTCCGGGAAAAACGAATGCCAGCTGCGTAATCATGTCGTTCAACGACTCCGATGGGAACTGGCGACATTAAAACAGGTGAGCATCCGTACGCACAAGTCCGGATGGCATCAGTAACGGATCAACGCCGAGCCCCAGGTGAATCCGCCGCCGAACGCCTCAAGCAGCATAAGTTGGCCGCGCTGGATTTTACCGGAGCGGACCGCTTCGTCCAGGGCCAGCGGAATCGAGCCCGAGGAGGTGTTGCCGGTGCGGTCGACGGTCACGATGACCTTGTCCATCGACATATGCAGACGCTTGGCGGTGGCTTCGATGATGCGCAGGTTGGCTTGGTGCGGAATCAGCCAGTCCAGATCGGATTTGTCCAGTCCGTTGGCATGCAGGGTTTCGTCAACCACGGAATCAAGCGCCTTGACGGCATGCTTGAACACTTCGCTGCCGGCCATGTGGATTTTCACACCGGCGTTGGGCAGGCTTGGATCGAAGCCTTTCGACGGACCTACAGGGCAGATCAACAGTTCCTTCTTGCCACCGTCGGCGTGCAGATGGGTCGACAGGATACCCGCCTCCGGATCCGCCTTGAGCACCACGGCGCCGGCGGCATCGCCGAACAGCACGCAGGTCGCGCGGTCGGTCCAGTCCACCAGGCGGGTCAGGGTTTCGGCACCCACCACCAGCACGTTCTTGACCGTGCCGGCGCGGATGAACTGATCGGCTACGCTGAGCGCGAAGATGAACCCGGAGCATGCGGCGTTGACGTCGAAAGCGCCGCAGCCGCTGATGCCGAGCTTTTCCTGCAGCAGGCAGGCGGTCGACGGGAACACGATGTCCGGGGTGGTGGTGCCTACGATGATCAGTTCGATCTCATCGGCGGCCATGCCGGCGGCTTCAAGCGCTTTCAGGGCGGCTTCATACGACAGGTCGCTGGTGGTCTGGTGGTCGGCGGCGATGTGGCGCTCACGGATGCCGCTTCGGGAAACAATCCATTCATCGCTGGTATCGACGATTTTTTCCAGATCGGCGTTGGTCAGGATGCGCTCGGGCAGGTAGCTGCCTGTGCCCGCGATGCGTGAATGGATTGCCATAAAACCTCTCCAGCTGGATCAAAAATAATCAAGGCGAGCAATGCTCGCCTTGATTACGTTAGTGCAAACCCGGGTTTCGGGCAAGCGCTTATTCTTCCGATTCAACGGCCGACTTGACGTCGACGACCTTGCGGCCGCGGTAGAAACCGTCTTTGGTCACGTGGTGACGGATGTGGGTTTCACCCGTTGTCGGATCGGTTGACAACTGCTTGGCGGACAACGCGTCGTGCGAACGGCGCATGCCACGGGTTGAAGGGGTACGACGGGATTTTTGAACGGCCATG